>JANNNS010000111.1:0-2967 GCA_031398645.1 Acidobacteriota bacterium | reverse complement strand
CGAGCGTCGGCCTGACCGAAGCCAAGGCGAAGGAAGCCGGCTACGATGTAAAGGTCGGCAAATTCCCGTTCTCGGCCTCGGGCAAGGCACGAATCCTCGGCGAAACCGATGGCTTCGTCAAGATCGTCGCCGAAAAGAAATATGACGAGGTCCTCGGCGTCCACATCATCGGCCCGCACGCAACTGAGCTATTAGCCGAAGCCTGCGTAGCCATCGCGCTAGAAACCACCGCCGACGAACTAGGCCGCATCATCCACGCCCACCCGACCGTAAGCGAATCCATAATGGAAGCCGCGGAAGGCGTGCATGATCTGACGATTCATTTGTAGGATGAGATGAAGTGTTTTTACCACAAACCAATCGATGCGGTAGCTATATGTAAGAACTGCAATCGCGGCCTGTGCAGCGACTGTAGCTTGGAACTTGAAAATGGAATTGCCTGCAGAGACAGATGTGAGGCAGAAGTTATTGCGATCAATGAAATTATTCGTCGAAGCAAAACGTCGCATGTTAAGGCGAAATCGGGGTATGGACGTAACGCTCTTATATTTGCTCTGTTGGGAATCTTATTTTCCGGGTATGGCTTGGTCGAACTTTCACGATCTTCGTCAGTCGGATGGTTTACGATTTTGACGGGCGCAGTTTTCCTTTTCGGCTCCATCCTTTATTACACGATTGGTCAAAAGTACGCTGATCGTTAAACGATGCATGAAAAGGGCTAATAAAACATCGTACCCCCGAAGCAAGATCAAGATCCTTCTGCTTGAGAACATTTCCGACGCGGCAGTTCGCGAATTGGAATCGGGCGGTTATACGGAAATAAAACGGCTCAATGGCGCCTTGAGCGAAGATCAGTTGATCGAGGCCGTGAAGGGCGTTCACCTTATCGGCATCCGGTCGAAGACGCATATAACGAGGGCGGTTATCGAAGCCGCCGACAAGCTGCTTGCGATCGGGGCGTTTTGCATCGGGGTTAACCAGATCGACCTGAAGGCGGCGACGGAAAACGGTATTGCAGTTTTCAATGCTCCTTACTCTAACACTCGTTCGGTCGCAGAGTTGATCATCGGCCTAAGCGTGATGCTCATCCGCAAGATCGCGGACAAGAACGCTGCGGCACATCGCGGAGAATGGTTAAAGGAAGCGACGGGCAGCTTTGAGTTGCGGGGGAAAACCCTCGGAATCATCGGCTATGGCAACATCGGTTCGCAGGTCTCGAACATGGCCGAGGCGATGGGGATGCACGTGCTGTATTACGACGTGGCGACCAAACTCCCGCACGGCAATGCACGTCAGATCCGCGATCTTAAGGAGCTGCTGAAAAAGTCGAACATAGTCACGCTGCACGTGCCTTCCGATTCGACGACGCGGAATATGATCGACCCAGCGGCGATCAAGCTGATGCGGAAAGGCAGTATCCTTATCAATCACAGCCGCGGCGACGTGGTCGATCTCGACGCGGTTAGCAAAGCGCTAAAGTCCGGCAAACTCGCCGGTGCGGCCATTGACGTTTTTCCCGAAGAGCCGGAAAAGAACGGCGACGAGTTCAGAAGCGTGCTGCAGAACCTGCCGAACGTTATCCTGACCCCACACATTGGCGGCTCGACCGAAGAAGCCCAGGCAAACATCGGCCTGGACGTCACGGCAAAGCTGATCAAGTACTTAGATTTCGGCACTTCGGAAGGCTCGCACACAGTGCCGCCAGTCTCTCTGCCGCCGCAAGCCGGAACCCATCGAATTCTCCATATCCATCGCAACATTCCGGGCGTCCTCGGCGAAATAAACTCGCGTCTTTCCGACCACGGCATCAACATCACTGGCCAATACCTAAAGACAAACGACGAGATCGGCTATGTGATACTGGATGTGGAATCGAAGCTGTCTAAAGAGGCGTTTGAGCTGCTTAAGGACGTTCCGGGAACGGTGAAGGCAAGAATGGTTTACTGATCTTCTATGAAATATCTGATCTCGACACTCTTCATCGCATTTGCTGCTGTTGGAATATCTGCCCAGTGGATCAAACAAACGGTAGACACAAAAGCATCGCTTCGCGGACTGTCGGTGGTTAGTGAAAAGGTCGTCTGGGCAAGCGGGACCGCCGGCACGGTGATCAGGACTACGGATGGCGGCTCGACGTGGAAAGTGATAACGGTGCCCGGAGGAGAGAAACTCGATTTCCGCGATATCGAAGCATTTGATGCAAACACTGCCTACATTCTCAGTATCGGCAACGGCGAGTCTTCGCGTATCTACAAGACCACCGACGGCGGGGCGACCTGGAGGAATCAGTTCACGAACAAGAATGAAAAGGCGTTCTTCGACGCTATCGCATGTTGGGATTCGAAGAACTGTCTAGCGATGAGCGATCCGATCGACGGCAAGTATGTGCTGATCGAGACCAAGAACGGCGAAACCTGGAACCCACTAGACACGTCCAAAATGCCCGCCGCGAAAGAAGGCGAAGCCGCTTTCGCCGCCAGCGGAACATGTTTGATCACACAAGGAAAAAAGAACGCATTCCTGGTTTCCGGAGGTTCTGACGCGAGAGTTTTCCGTACCAATGACCGCGGAAAAACCTGGCAAGTCTCAGAAACACCGATCACAAAAGGCACAGCCGGAAGCGGCATTTTTTCGATCGCCATGTTCGACGATAAAAATGGTGTGATCGCGGGTGGAAATTATGAGAAGCCGGGCGATGCCACGAATACCTTGGCCACTACCGACGATGGCGGCAAGACATGGAAGGCCGGTTCGGGATTCGGCGGTTATCGATCCGGCGTTGCGTTTCTGAGCCGCAACATTTTAGTCGCGGTTGGAACCAGCGGCTCCGAAAGCTCGTTCAACGGAGGAAAATCCTGGGCCAAAAGCGAAAGCTGGAATTTCAACGCAGTTCAGGGCCGTTCTAATTTTGCATGGGCTGTCGGACCTTCCGGCCTCGTTGCAAGGATCGGCCTGGCGACGACCCAT
>JANNNS010000088.1:0-7412 GCA_031398645.1 Acidobacteriota bacterium | reverse complement strand
TACACCGTCAAGAGATGCGGCCGAGCTCGGTTCGCCGCCGGTTTTCTGAACTGAGCCAATGTCCTTTATCTTGATCGGAAAGCCGTTTCGAGTAGCAATTACGACATCGTTGAACTGTTCGACCTCGGTCAACTTGCTCATGGTGCGGACGCCGAGGGTACGCTGACCCTCGATGATGTTTCCGCCGGGAAGTTCCTGGTTCTGGGAACGTATCGCCGCCGAAACTTCGGTTACCGGAATGTTGAACGCACGAAGGCGATCGGGATTCACATTCACCTGGATCTGAGGAGTTCTCGACCCCCACATGAAAACTTCACCGACGCCGTCAGCGGATTCAATGCGTTCGACGATCAGATTCTCGACCTGCTCAGATAGCTCCATCACGTCACGAGGAGCGCTGATCGTGTACATCAGAATGGGCTGGGAATCGGGGTCCGATTTCTGCGCGACTGGTGGGTCCGCCGTTTCCGGCAGACGATTTGAGACGGTAGAGAGCTTTTGCTGTATTTCCTGAAATGCAACGTCCGGATCTTTCTCAAGATTGAATGTAAGCGTCACGTTCGAGCTTCCGCGTGAGGAACTCGAACGCATTTCTTCGACGCCTGGAACGGTGTTCAATGCGCCCTCGATCACATCGGTTATCTCGGTCTCGATCTCTTCCGGAGCCGCACCAGGGTTGGTCGTGCGAACAGAAACAGTGGGCAGGTCGATCTTTGGAAAGCGATCCACGCCGAGCGTAAAGAAACTGAACCCGCCGACGACCGTCAAAAAAAGCACGATGACCGTCGCGAAAACCGGACGATGTACACAAATTTCAGCTAGCCACTGCATAATACCTCTCGACTAAACTGCAACCTTTGCTCCTTCATAGAGCTGATCTAAATTACTTGTCGCAACCGTCTCATCGGCTTCGACGCCGGATAGGATCTGTTGAAAATCTCCTTCCTCGGTACCGAGTTGAATGGTGCGAAGTTTTACGATGCCTTCCACAATTACAAATGCCCGGTATGCCTGCGTTGACTGATCCAAGTAGATTGCGGTCTTAGGTACGAACACACCCGGTGCACCGCCTTCTCTTGTTATCCTCGCCGTCGCGAACATGCCCGAGCGAAGGGCGTTATCGTTATTCTCGATGGAGGCTTCAACTGTTGCCGCACGCGATGCGGAATCCACCGACGGGTTGATCGCTGTCACTACTCCGGCAAATCGACGATCCTTGTAAGCGTCGACCTGCAGAGTAACTCCGCGTCCAAGCGTTACCGTCGGCACGTCGGCTTCCGCGACCTGGATCTGGATCTTCATCGGATTCGTCCGTAGAAGTGTGATAATGATTGAAGCGGACGTCACAAATTCGCCGACCGCAGTCGGCCGGTCGCTAACAAATCCGGAGAATGGTGCACGAATGATCGTGTCGGCCAATGCCTGCTGTGCAGTGCTGACCTGCGTTTGTGCGGCTTCCACAGCCGCCTGGGCACTAAGGATCGCAGCGTTGCTTTGGCGTGCCGTATTAACCGAAGCGTCAAGTTGTTCTTTAGCACTATTCACGCGTGCTCGAGCCGTATCACGAGCCGTCCGAAACTGTTCATAAGCGATCATCGATACGTCGCCGGTCTCGACCAGATCGCGATAACGCCTCTCGTTCGCCTCGGCCTGTCGAAGTTCGGCGAGATTCTGTTCGTAGATGGCATTTGCGGAACGAACTTCCGGTATCTGTGAGGCGTTGAACTTGCCATTCGGGGTCAAACCGAGGCGGGCTTCGGCCTGACGGACCGCGGCCACGGCCTGTTTTACACTCGCCTGTGCAGATACAAGCTGCAGCCTGGCATCTTTATTATCGATCTTCGCGATCTCGGCTCCCTGTGCAACGAACTGCCCGACATTGACCGTCACGTTCGCCACTTTGCCGGCCACTTTCGGGGCCACGTTTGATGTTTCATCGGCCAAAAGGCTGCCTGTTGCCTGGATGAAAGCGGGAACGTTGCGTGACTCCGACTTCGATACTGTGATCTGGATCGGCGGCGGCTCGCCTGAATTTGTAGAATTGCTCGTCCTAGCGTCGGCGGCTCCGCCCGAACCACAAGCTGCTCCAAACATCGAAACACATAAAATGGCTAAAAAAGAAAAAGGCGTCCAACCGGACGTATGGTAAGTCTTCCCCATAAGGTTTTTGCTAAGATGCCAATTTTACAACACTTGCCGGTAAAGGATAGCGATGTCTATGTAAAGTTTTGTAAACCGCTGAGCGACGGGATCAGCGCTGTTGATAATACGAAATGTCTCCTCCGTGGGTTATCGAGACAGTCGCCTGCGACAACCGGCAAGTTGAAGCCAAGAGAACTTCTACGGTAGAATTCGTTGAAAGAAGTCAGGTAAAATAGGAGACTTGGAATGATCGAAGAGATTTCGGCTACGGAGTTGAAGCGTCGGCTGGATGCAGGGGACGATATCCAACTTGTCGATGTGCGGCAGCCAGACGAAAACGCGTTTGCAAAGATCGAAGGAGCAAAGCTCATCCCGCTCGGTGACGTAGTGCGTCGCATGGGCGAGATCAACCCGGAACGCGAGACGGTTATCCACTGCAAAATGGGTGGCAGAAGCGCTAAGGCCATAGAGGTGTTGAAACAGGCCGGTTTTTCTGGTGAATTAAAGAACCTAAAGGGCGGCATCACTGCATGGTCTAATGAAGTTGATCCGAAAATTCCCAAATATTGACTGACCCCGCGAACCATCTCTCAGCACCAGACGCTAGTTCTGATAAGACCCCCGTATGTCTAGAAAAGCCTTAGCAATACACGGCGGAGCAGGCACGATCCTAAAGTCGCAGATGACGGCGGACCTGGAACGGGAGTATCGCTCTGGTTTGGAAGCTGGGCTGACGGCTGGGTGGTCAGTGCTCCAAGATGGCGGGCCGTCACTTGATGCGGTCGAAGCCGCTGTTGTTTCGCTCGAGGATTTCCCATTGTTCAATGCCGGACGCGGATCGGTTTTCACTCACGAGGGAAAGCAGGAGATGGATGCGTGCATCATGGACGGAGCCGAGCTTCGGGCGGGTGCCGTAGCGTTCGTCAGGAACATCCGCAATCCGATCAGTCTGGCACGCCTTGTCATGGAACGAACCGAGCACGTCCTTCTGGCCGGCGAAGGTGCCAACCAGTTTGCCGAACAGATCGGCGTCCCAAGCGAATCCGACGAATATTTTTTCACGGAACACCGCTGGCTGCAGCTTCAGGAAGCCATCGCCGAAGGCAGGGTCCAATTAGATCACGCTGCCGCTAAGCCGATCGGAACCGTCGGTGCCGTTGCCTGCGATTCTAAAGGAAACCTTGCCGCGGCAACATCCACCGGCGGAATGACCAACAAGAAATTCGGCCGCGTAGGCGACACGCCAATGGTCGGAGCCGGAAACTACGCCGACGGAACATGTGCCGTCTCGTGCACCGGCCACGGAGAATTTTTCATGCTCGGCGTAACCGCTTATGATGTCGCCGCCAGGATGGATTACAAAGGCCTAACTCTGGAGGAAGCCGCCCGAGAAACCATCGAACACCTAACCTCCATCAAAGGCGAAGGCGGCCTGATCGCCGTCGATCGGCGTGGGAACGTAACACTTCGGTTTAATTCTGAAGGCATGTACCGCGGCTTTGTGACTGACAGCGGGGAATTTCACCTCGAGATCTATTCATAAGCTGTTCACTGTTCCGCATTCCTATCAAAGGTTGTAAAGACAAGGTCTTTCCCATCCGTAGAAAATGAGATCATACCCTGCTGGCCTGTGGTCAACACGCTAGATCCAGCTGCTTGCCATCGGTCTACGACCTCTTTGTGCGGGTGGCCGAAGGCTGATCGGCGGCCGACCGGGATCACAGCAAACCGGGGGCGGACGGCGTCGACGAATGCGGCCGTGGACGAAGTTTTGCTGCCGTGATGGGGAACTTTGATCACGTCGGAATGCAAGTCTGAGGTGCCTGACGTTAGTCCGGCCTCGGCTTCTTTTTCTGCATCGCCCGTCAGCAGAAAAGACCGTTGTCCCAAGACGATCCTCATCACGACCGAGCGGTCATTCTCTTTGAGGGTGATGAAAGCGTCGTCGCCCGGTGAAAGTATCTCTACGGACGCGCCGCCGATCTCGAACCGCTCGCCGCGTGAGACGGTTCGCAGCGGAGTTCCCTGCCTATTCAGTTCGGCAATAAGCCTCGTTTCGTCCGGGTCGGTGCCGCTTACCTTTGCGAACCATGCCTCGCCGATGCGAAAGTTGCGGGCTACGTCGCCGAGCCCTTGAATGTGGTCGGCGTCCGCATGAGTCGCGACAATGAAATCGATCTTTGAGTAACCTCGCTCCCAAAGAAATTCAGACACGACCGCCTCGCCTATACTAGGAATATCTGGTTCAAATTCCTTTCCTTCGTCGTCATAACGCCTTCTTCCGCCAGCATCCACCAACATAGTCGTGCCGTTGGGAAACGTGATGAAGATCGAATCACCCTGCCCGACGTCCAGAAATTCAACATGCAATCGTCCATCCGGCCGGGGAGAACTGAAAGGATGAAGGATGATGACGAAGCCCGTTACGAAGGCAAGGATCGCTATTGCAGAAATAATTCTACTACGAACCCGGCTTGATCCCGACGTTACAATGAATGGGTTCCAGATAAAGGCCGTGAGACCCAGGGGAATGATTGTTCCGTAAAAAACGGCATAGATCCAGGCTTCCGTGCCCGGGTAAACGGGTACGCGGAAGCTGAGCCAGCCAAAGTCGGCGAACTGCCCGGGAACCGAGACCATGAGCCAGTGGATGATCTCGGTAAGCCACACGAACGGCAGAGCGAGCGAGGCGCTTACATAAGAAAAAGTGACTGCGGTAAGGGCCGAGAATGATTCAAGAGCGATCAGAACACCGGTCCAAATGTTCAGCGGGATAGAGGCGGGAGTGACCCGATGAAAGTAATGAACGACGAGCGGAAGCATGGCTATTTGCACGATCGCTGAAATAAGGATGCCTTCGAAAAGATAGGCGGTAGTCCGTTGGACCACTCCGAACCCGGTCCGACGCAATGGCAGTTTGAACAGATTGGCCGACCATACATTCCTCGCTGATTCGATTTCCCATTCCTTCTCGTTCCAATAAAGCGTCTCGCAGAGGCGGCTCAGCCACGCGGGCACTCGTGCCGGGAAGGGCGTGGTGGTCGAGGGCACCCATCGGCCGATCGACTGCAGCATTTTGATCAACGGAAACCCAACCATCACGATAGCTGCCACGCTGACGAATGTAAGCTGAAACGAAGGGCTGAACAGGTCGTTTGGCCGCCATGCGAGAAGGATCAATCCGCACACTCCATGGGCGTTAGCGAGCGAGCCCGAGCGATGTATCACGTACGAAAACCAAAGGACGGTAAACATCAGACTCGCCCGAACGACCGGGATTTCCGCTCCCACCGCGAAGGTATAGAGCCACAAGAATGTGCACACGATCACGAATTGAACGGCTTTCCGCTTTGTAAATAGCCCAACAAACCATGCCGCAAGGCCGCCGATAAAAGTGATGTGGAGGCCGGAGATGACCAGGATGTGAAACGTTCCACCTTCACGAAAGATGTCGGCGGTTGATGCGTCGAGGAAGTGTTTGTTACCAAGCAGAGATGCGATCATCACCCCGGCGACATGTGGGTTAAACAGTTCACGAAATTTGGTTATTAGTCCTTCGCGGGCATCGTATATCGAATCAACGAAGTCATTGCGTTCCGTTTGTCCCAAACTCTCGACGGCAAGCGGGCCATTCAGCGAGCATGTTGCATCAAGGCCCTGCCATTCAAGGATCTTTCGCCTCGACAATCCGCCGGGATTACGAAATTCGTCGTCTCGTTTTAACTCGCAAAGGACGCGAACACGCGTTCCGCGTCGAGTCGAGATGTCATGGTATAAGGCGGCGATCTCGGGCGTCGGCATGGGTGCAAAGACCCGCACACGCCCAGAGGCTTTCGTCTGCTGATCTCCAACAAATACCGAATCAACCTCGACGAGAACGAAAATCCCTTCGGATGCCGATTCAACACTTCCTACGACTTTTCCCACGAACTCGACGGGTTCGACGGAACTTATTCGGCCGTCATCATACATGCGGCCCAAACGGTCCGGTCTGTTTGAGGCTTCGGCACCGAGCTGTATGAGGGAACCAGAAAGGGCGAATGCGATGAATATTAGGACGGTTGAAAACCAGTGGGTTCGGAGAAAAAACGAAGCTACGGCAGACAAGGCACATAGTCCAACGAGTACCTCAGGGCCAAACGGCATGTATGCAGCAGCGCCAATGCCTGTGGCGAAGCAGACCGCAAGCCACAACATCGGCGAAGCGGTAAATAGTGAGGAGTGTTGATCTGTCAGAGCGTTTGAATTCGAAGCTGATGAACGTGTTTTGAACGAGTGTAACCCCTAAACCCGCTTGGCGAGAAGCCTCGCTGATCACTTAACCGCTCTCTGCATCGCCTCCATGGAATCGGCCGCGAATCGTTTTTGCAGATAGCGAGTGAGGGGATAGCCCAGCCGGGCAAGGGTGTGATTTGGTTTGGAAAAAGCAAAAAGGTCGTACCAGACCTCTCTGGTGGTTGCGTCCATTTCGACTGTAAATCGCTCTTCGCCAGATTCACCGTGGGCATTCAATGTTCCGTACGCAAAGTTCCGTACGCAAAGCCGAATCGTTCTGGCTTATCAACCGCATAAACGATCCGTGCGGCATTCAGCGAGTAAAATCCGCAATGGCTCACGAGGATTGCGACGTTTCTATCCGCCTCTATGCGGGTATCGGTCCAGCACATTTCGACCCAATCGAAGTCGAACATCTTCCAACTGCGTATCGCTTGCTTCGCCCTTTCCCACACCTCCGTTCCCCCACCCAACCTGATACGGTTGCGGTCCACGGTATACCCTGCGGGTGGAACCGAGAGAGTCGCTCCCACATCCGCGTAGGACAAGGCGTCGAATGCAGCTGCTGCGAGAAAAGCGTCGATGTCGCCGCGATCTGGTCTGGAAATACTGAACATAAGGCCCCTTAAACGCTATCAGCGTAACACCCGTGAGGCCATCGACCCAACAAACCCGGAACGTTGCGTTTGACAATAAAATTTGCAAAAAGGTATGCTACTCGTTCGCTTGAGGTTGAGATATTGACCTCTTGGCGTATGTCCGGTTCGTCTAGGGGTTAGGACACCGCCCTTTCACGGCGGCAACACGGGTTCAAATCCCGTACCGGATACCATCTTAAAACACGGTTTGTGCATCAAACCGTTCACCAACGATTCGCTTGCACAACAAGCGAATTTTTTGTTTTGGGCTATTTTATGAGAAGAAGCACGATCTTTGCAGCGATTTTCCTGGTTCTGGCAATGAGCGCGGTGCGGGGCCAGACAGCATCTGACACC
>JANNNS010000086.1:0-16763 GCA_031398645.1 Acidobacteriota bacterium | reverse complement strand
ATGGAGTTGGCGATCGACTCCGCCGGCCTCGGCGAGCCGACCGCGTGGACGAGAAGCGTTTCGCCTTCTTTAAGTTCGCCCTGCGTAAAGACCGCGTCGTGAGCGGTGATAAATGCCTCAGGAACCGCGGCCGCCTCGTTGAAAGAAAGAAGTTCCGGGATCTTTGTTAGGTGGCTCGAGTCGACCAACAACTTCTCGGCCTGTGCCTCGCCCGCTGTTATGCCGAATACACGGTCGCCGACTTGCCAGTTGGACACGGCATCGCCGATCTCCAACACTTCACCGGCGAATTCCAAGCCCGGAATGTTCGGCGAATAACCCGGCGGCGGCGGATAGAAACCTTTGCGTTGGATCAGGTCGGCACGGTTCAAGCCTGCGGCGCGCACACCGACCAGAACCTGTGATCCAACCGGCGACGGCGGTTCGGGAACCTCTCTGATCTCGAGATTCTCGGGCCCGCCCAATGATCTGATGTAAACTGCCTTCACCGTCGCAGCCTTGCCTCGATATTATTTGCCTTTAGCGAATTGCCCGTCGCACGCTGAAGGTCCGAGATCGACTTGTTTAGTTCTGTCTGCGCCCTGAGTTCATTTGAGCGGGCGGTGGTCAGGGCGGTTTGCCGCTCAAGCACCTTGTAGATATCCGATTGGCCGTTGTCGAGCTTCCGCTGTTCCGATTCGTACTGTTTGACGGAATTTTCCCGTGAAATGGCGGCGGCTCTCAAACGCGCTTCTGCCGTTCGTAATGCCTGCAGAGCGTTTCTTACATCGACTTGAATGTTCTGTTCAAGCTGCTGTCGCTGAACGTCCAGCCGCTCGCCCTCTACCAATGCTCGCCCGTACTGAGCTTTCGATGTTCTGTCACCGAACAATGGGAGATTGAATTGAACACCCACACGAAACGTCGGATAGCGGTTGGCAAACAGATTTCCCAGCGCACTGCCGTAACCGCCGTTAAGCTCGTCCGGCAAGTTGGGTGTGGGGACGATCGGAATTTCATTGACCGGCGTCAGCCCGGTATTTGTGAGCCTTAAGATGTTGTTATTCCGGATCAGCGTATTCAAAGTCTCGGTCGTTCCTGTTCCCGAAAAGGGATTGACAACGTTAGGATTGAAGGTGCCCGCCGCGCCTGCAAGCGTGTAATTCGCCACCAGATCGATCTGCGGTTTCCCTTGCTCCTTATAGTAGCGTCTATCAAGAGCATTGATGTCCCTTTGCGCCTGATTGATCTCAAGCTCAGGCCGATTCTGCATAGCCGCATCAAGGGCCTGAGCGAGCGTCGTGATAGGTGGGTCGAGATCGACAGAGTCGATAGGTGTGATCGACTTGGCCCAGATAGCGTCAGCCCGTCCAGGGGCTATCAAGTTCTTCAGGGTATTCTCAGCAACACCGACAAGGTTCAATGCGTCGTAAACGAACTGCTCGAAGTTCGCAACCTGTGTCTCGGCCGCGACGATATCTATCGGGGCAAGCTGGCCTTCATCTACCAGCCTCTTGTTGTGCTCAAGCTGGTCTTTTGCGTCCTTAACGCCGTCACGCTGAACCTGAAGATTGCGAAGAGCATAAGTCAGGTCCCAGTATGCACGCTGAACGGTAGCGATCGTATCGATCGTTCGTTGCCGGAACTGCGTATCCGTCAGCGAAAGATTTCTCTTTGCGATCTCGATCGCCCGTCGCGGCTGGTCAAAGCTGCGGCCTCTCAAGATCGGCTGCGTGAACTGAAACGAAAGGCTCGACGTGTAGGTCGGATTTACCGAGGTGAAAAGGTTATTAGTTGTGTTGCGGCCATTGTTCGCGGTCACGCTGTACGTCGCTCCGGTTGGCCTGAAGGCACCGTTGATCCCCGCGTTCCCGACGATGTTCGACTGCGTAAGCGAGAAATCGGGCCCGCCGCCGAAGAAGTTAAATACAGGTGTTTTCGCACGCTCGTAATAGGTCTGGCCGGCAAACTTGGGCTCGTAAAAGCCGCGGGCGGCCTTCAGGTCAAACTCGGCGATCTGCACGTTCTTTCGTGTGACCTCAATGTCCTTATTATTCTCAAGCGCCTTCGTGATCGCTTCGGCGAGGGTCAAGGCCTGTTGGTCGGTCATGTCCACACCGACGCGGCCGAGATCGGGCTGTGACCTGTCATCCGAACGATAGTTCGGGCTGATCGAGGGAACGCCCTGAAGCCTCTCCGGTTCGACCTCCTGCTTATCCTTTACGTCCGGCGTCGCCGCAGCGACAGGCGTCGGTGACGGTGTTGGCGTCTGGCCAAATGCGGTCGTCGAGCCGACGAAGACTGCGATTAGTAGAGCTTTGTATGATCGCAAAAACATATAAATTAAACCTAGATCAAAAACCTCTTAGGACTACGATTTACCAAACAGCGAGCTCGTTGCGGCCGTGATGCGTCGTCGGATCCCGCCGAACAGCCATTCCGAAAATCTCGTTACATAACGGAACAATCGAAGCTCGCTCAGATCGTCGAAGATCGAATAAAAGACCGGAACTGCCAACAGCGTGAGGAGCAAACACAGCGTTTGGCCGCCCACCACAAGAACGCCGATCGAACGGTTCGTTCCGGCACCCGCACCGCTCGCAACCACCAGCGGGATCATACCCGCGACAAGCGCGATGGTCGTCATCAGAATCGGCCGCAAGCGGTCTCGGTTCGCCTGAATGATGGAATCGAGGCGGTTCATGCCCTGCGAACGCAGGTTGTTCGTATGATCGAACTGCAGGATGGCGTTTTTCTTTACGACGCCGAACAGCAGCAGCAGCCCAAGCCCCGAGAAGATGTTCACCGTCTGGCCAGCGACCAGCAAACTCAAGATACCGAACGGTATCGACAACGGCAGCGTGAGCAGAATCGTGATCGGATGGATGAACGATTCGAACTGGGCAGCCAGAACGATGTACATAAAGATAAAGGACAATGCGAACGCAAGCAGAAAGTAGAACCCTGCCTTGCCCATTTCCTTTGATTGGCCGACATAACCTGTCCTGTATCCCGCATTCTGCGGAACGATCTCCTTAACGTAGCTATCGATCGCCGACGTAATCGCTGCGGCCGAACCGCCCGGTTTCGTATTGGCCAGCAGTGTTACCTGTCTCTGCCGATTCGTTCGTTCGATAGAACTCGGGCCTGTACCGCTGGACGTTTTTACCAGCCGGTCCAGCGTGACCCAGCCAACCTTGGTCGAGGGAACGATCAACCTCTTCAGCCCTTCGATATCCGAGCGGAAATTGTTGATCGCACGAACGTGTACCTCATATTGATCGGTTCCTTCGTTGAAGGTTGTCGCTTCCTGCCCAGCGACAAGCGTGTTCAATGCCTGTGAAACATCGCCTATTCGGACGCCCAGATCCGCCGCCGTCTCGCGGTCAACCTCAAGCCTTACCTCCGGCTTACCCGCGATCAGCGTCGAGTCAACGTCCACTGCGTCCGGGATGGTTTTCATTTTTTCGAGAAGTTTTGCCGAATACTCTTCCAGCTTCTTCAGATCCGGCCCGGCGATCATGAATTGCACGTTCGCGTTTCTGAAACCGCCGCCCGAAAACGCCTGTACCTGCTGAACACCGGTACGCAAGTCCGGAAACTCCGCCAGGATCTCGCGGGCGTCGGACATCATTGTCTCTTGCGATTTCTCTCGTTCCTTGATCTCCGACAACTTCACGTAGATCGTACCGCTGTTGACTACCTGTGCCTGGCCGCCGCCAACCGTGACGAGGGTGTCCGTCACGCCCGGCATTTGCCTGAGCCGTGACGCGATGCGCTCCATCACCTGTCCTGAGGCTCCAAGACTATAGCCTTCCGGTGCACGAACCGAGACCTCGAATTGCGACTGATCATCAACCGGGAGAAAGTTCTTTCCGACGAAAGCAAACAGCGGAAAGATCGAAAGGAAAACAAGAACGCATAGCGTCACGATCACCCAGCGGTGTCCCATCGAGAACTTCAGCATCCAGGTGTAAACGCCGTCCACATGGCGGAACCAGCCCGCCTCTTTTGATAATTTCTCTTCTTCCGGCGGTTCCTGCCCCGTCTCCATCAACTCGTCATCCAGAATGTCGGATGACCGTTCTCCCTCGTGCTTCTCTTTGTGCTTGACCTTAATAAGGCGAGCCGCAAGCATCGGCGTGAGCGTGAATGAGACGATCAGCGAGACCAGGACCGCAAACGACGCGGTCAGGCCAAAGCTCGACATAAACCGGCCGACAATACCCTGCATGAACCCGATCGGAACGAACACGGCCATCAGCGACAGCGTTGTAGCCATAACAGCTGGCCCGATCTCGCGCGTTCCCTCGATCGCGGCCTGGAACGGATCCATGCCTTTTTCTTCTATGAACCTGAAGATATTTTCCAACACGACGATCGCGTCATCGATCACGATGCCGACCATCAGCGTCAGCGAAAGCATTGTAATCGAATTCAGCGTGTAGTCCATCGCGTACATCAGGCCGAATGTAGCGATGATCGACGTCGGGATGGCAAGGCCGGCGATAAAGGTCGAGCGGAAACTCCACAGGAACAGGAAGACCACGATGGCGGCAAGTATTGAACCGACGATCAAATGCTCTTCGATCGCGGCAAGTGAATTCTCGATAAAGATCGAGTTATCACCGATGATCCGCATCTGGTAATTCGGCGGAAGGGTCGGCTCGATCTCCTTTAGCCGCTCTTTGATCTCGTGGGCAACCGCGACCGTATTCTGGCCCGATTGCTTAGAGACGATGAGCGTGACCGCGGGCTGGCCATTCAGCCGGGCCTCCGAACGAACTTCTTCAGCTCCGTCCTCGGTATAACCCAGATCCTTTATCTTCACCGGATAATCGCCGCGAGTTGCGACAACCACGTTGTTGAACTCTTCAGGCTTAAGGATCTTGCCCATTGTCCGGACACTGGTTTCCTTTTGCCCTTCATCGAGCCGGCCGCTGGGAAACTCGATATTCTGGATCCGAAGCGCATTCGAAACCTCGGCAGCCGAGATGTTGTACGCACGCATTTTGTCCGGATCGACCCAGACATTTATCTGCCGTTCCTGCCCGCCGATCATCGTGATCTGGCCGACGCCGTTGACGGAATCGATACGTTCTTTGACCTGATTCTTTGCTGTTTCGGTAACGTCCCGAAGCGACGTTGGGGCAGAGATCGAGATACGCAGCACCGGGGCCGCGTCACTATCCAGCTTCTGGACCGTTGGCTGTTCAGCCGTGTCCGGCAGGTTTGGGATGACTGTCTGGACGCGATTTTCGACTTCCTGAGCGGCGACGTTTACGTCCTTTTCAAGAATGAACTGGACGAATATCTGAGCTACGCCTTCGACCGAACTCGACCGCAATTCATCGATACCGCTGACCGTATTGACGGCTTCTTCTATCTTCTCGGTGATCTCGGTCTCGATCTCTTCCGGTGATGCTCCGGGGTTCACCACCGTGATAGTGATCGTCGGAAAATCGATCTTCGGGAAAAGATCAACGCCGAGGCTGAGGAACGAAAAAAGTCCCACAACCACCAGCGACAGGATCAACATCGTCGCAAATACAGGCCGCTTAACGCATACTTCTGCTAACCACTGCATAGCTCAAAACCCTCTAGTCTTTCTTGCCCTCCGCCCTTTTTTTCAAAGCTGCGTTCATTTCTTCAAAGCCGCGTCGAGTATTCTTTTCAAGCATCGGCCAGAAAATCGGCACCAACAAGCCTGTGAACCCTTCGCGATGGATAAATCTTACTTTGCCGTCTTCGTTACCTTCGATTATGAATTCGTGATGACCGTCAAAAATCCCGCTAAATCCGAGTTTGCCCTTCCATGCGAAACGCCTGTTCGCCTCCGCCGCGACGACCTTCGGCGTAAGAGTCATTCCCATTCCACCTTCCGGCTTTATGTAAACCGTTATCGTAGAACCTTCTTTTGCTTCACCCGATATCGAACGCACAAACGGGTTCCATTTCGGGTATTTTTCAAAATCCATAAGGACTGACCACACGGCTTCGGCGCCCGCGTTCATTTCGATTTCCGTTTCCAGTGTCCGCATATCGTTAGCACGGTATTTAAAGATCTCGGTCCATTTGTACCGAAGCACGGCTCTTACTGCCTTACAAGCACACCGTCCGTTAACGCGCCCAAGTTGCCGACTGCCACAAGATCGCCCTCGATGACGCCTTGTTTTACCTGGATCATATCGTTCTCGAGCAGGCCGAGTTGGACGAATTGTTCACGTGCAGCACCGTCCTTTACAACGAAGACCGAGTTGGTGTCGCCAACCGTTTTCACGGCCTTGACCGGGATCATGACGGCCGGTTCAGGCTTGGACTGAGTAATTCGGACGGTTGCGAATTGTCCCGGTTTCAAAAGACCCTCAGAGTTCTGCACCTCGGCCTCGACTACCAGTGTTCTCGCGGTCGTATTCACGCTCGGCGAGATCCTTGCGACCTTGCCGGCGAAACTGCGGTCAGGATAGGCACTGGTCTGCAGCGAAATTCCCTGGCCAGTGGCGATCTTTCCTACCGATGCTTCAGGCACGTCGATCCTCAGACGAAGGGTCGAGGTCCGCACGATCGTCGCCACCTTGGAATTTGGTGTGTTTGGTGAAATATACTCGCCTACATCCGCGACCTTTTCCGAAACATATCCACTGATCGGAGCTCTGATCACAGTGTCGGTAACGGCTTTCTGAGCGGCTGCTACTTGAGACTCAAGCGTCGCGATTCCAGCCTTGGCGCTTGCGGCCGCCGCACGGGCACTATCGACAGCTGACTGGGCAGTGCTGATCGCTCTGATCGCGACTGCCGCATTCGAACGGGCTTCGTCCAACTGGCCGAGAAGCGAGTCCCGCTGCGACTTTCGCTGGTCATAGATCGTTCTGGCTACGTCGCCTGTCTCAAGCAGACGTTCCGCACGCCGAAGTTCTTTTTCCGCCAGATCAAGCTGTGCCGTGATCGACTTTACCTGTGAAAAGTCCTTTATTTGGAACGTTTCACCATCCTTTACGCCAAGCCTGGCTTGCGTCTGCCGCAGATTGGCGATCGCCTGATCGACACCTGCCTCGGCCTGTCCCACAGCCTTTCGCTGCTGTTCGACCTGCGCGTTCGCCTGATCGAGACGGATCGCGGCGTCGCGAGAATCGAGCCGGACAAGAACATCCCCCTGGTTCACGTAGCTGCCGATATCGAAATTGACCTCGGCGATCTTACCGCTTACCGCCGGAGCAACATCGGTCTGGGCGTCGCTAGCCAGATTACCCGTAGCTTCAATGTATGTAGGTATCGGCTGAATGACGGCCTGTGCCGTCGTGACGTCAACGATCGCCGGCTGGTTATTGGCGTTCGACGCAGTTGCCGAGTTCGCACTTGAACCGCAGCCAGTCAAGCCAACCGCACTTATCAGCGTAATCGCTAGTATAGGAAAGTAGGATTGCATCTTAGTAAACATGATGAAAATTGAGTTTAGGCGGCGGCCGTGTCTCCGCATTTGGTCGAGGCGCCGCAGAGGATCATTTCCGCAAAGCTCCGTGCGGCCGTTTCGTTGCTGATATCAAGGATCTTTCGCTTCTTGTCCCAAAGGATGTTATTAAGCGAATGGTGGATCAAAATACCCAGAAAAGAGCGGACGATTATCCTGGGATCCATTTGACGGATCGCTCCATCTTTTTGCCGTTCTATCAGGTAATCACCTAAAAACTCGTAGATCTTTATTACGAACTCACTAAAGAAGCGTTCCGCAAGTTCGTGCTCCTCAAGGGCCGAATAAAAAAGCAGCCGCATGAAGCCGATATCGGACTGATGCTTTTCGAGAGTCTGCTTGCCGAACTCGTAAAAGACCGCGAAGTCGTCTTTTGCCTCCATCGCCTCGGTCAGTGCTTCGTTCGTCTCCCAGGGAAAGGTGTGCAGCCCGTCGTTGCACATCTTCGCTTCGAGAATTGCCGCGAAAAGTACGTCCTTTGAAGCAAAATGCTTGAACACCATCGCTTCGGAAACACCGGCGGCCGTTGCTATCTCTTTCGTGGTCGTTCCGCTGAATCCGCGGTTTGAGAAAAGGGATACGGCCGTTTGAAGTATCTGTTCGCGACGCTGGTCGCCAGACATCCTGCCGTTATGGTCACATTTGAAAAAATTATGGATCAATTCTTACTCCGAGTTCACTAAGTAAGTGCTTACTCACTTCAAGAATTTCTAAGATTTGCATTTCGCGAAGCAGGTTGTCAAGCGAATCTTCAGGGTTAAGAAAAAATTAACAGTACTCTGTTCAAGTGCAAGGCAAGTTGCATCCTGATCAAACTATCCACGCGACAAACGCGGTGATAATGTGTCAAAAGCTTAAGAATTTCACCGAACCTTTTGCCCGATGATTTCGTTACAACTAATTACAACTGGGTTTCATCAGAAACAGCCGTAGAACGCTCGGAAGGTTTGGGGGCGAAACTCAAAGTCAGGAGGAAGCAATAAATGTCGGAGTTTGAAGCAGAAGTTAAGAAGGCGGAAAAGGAGCTGGAACAGAGCTTAGTACCTATCATACCCGAAAGTACGATGGACGACGAATTTCTAGGAGATCTAAAGATGCAGGCACAGGAATACGGACAGAAATTTCAGGACGTTGCCGGAAAGGCGAAGATTTTTGCTGAAGAAAAGGCAGCGTGGGCTGGTGACAAGTTCAAGGAACTTCAGAAGAAAGACCCGAAAGAGTTGGTCGAAGATGCAAAGGAGTTTGCCCGACAGAAGCCAGGTCAGACGATCCTGATCTCAGCCGCCATCGGCCTTGTGCTCGGATTCCTGCTGAAGCGCAAGTAGTTCGTTCACGAAATGGTCCGGAAGACCAAAAAAGGGCGGTTCCAAACGGAGCCGCCCTTTCCTGTTTTAAATGAAGAACCTCAGTGCTGGTCGTGCAGAAGGCGGCGGGTGGTATCGCCAAAAAGTACGTCGATCTTCTGTGGTTCAAGCACCGCCGTTACTTCACCGTGGCCGAAATGCGAGTGCATCATAGCCTGGCCTTTCTTATATTTACGGGTTCGGTCGTAAGCATCCGGCGCCTTACCCTTGCCAGCGGTGACACCGGTTTTGACACCGGCTTTGAACGTGCTTGCCGTCTGGCATGTATCGCACACGGCAGACGAGATCTTACCCAGTTTTGTAACTGTTTTGATCGTGTGGCTTGTTTCTGCTTCGCAAGCTGAGCATAGCATCGGGACCGAATCACCCGCTGCGTGTTTTTCCGTCTTCATAAATGATGTTCTCCTGGACCTATCGTCGACGGCGGCCGCCGAACGAACGGAACGACCTTGCACCACCTGGCTTCACCGCCGTGCTTGATTCAGTTGGTTTAATACCACCAAAATCCGGCAAGAATACGCGTTCGACCTGCTGGCCCGTCAATTTTTCGATCGCTCTCAGAGAATGCTCTTCCGCAAGCGTAAAGAGCGTGATCGCCTGGCCTTTCAGCCCCGCACGGCCGGTTCGGCCAATACGGTGGACATAATCCTCAGGAGCAACCGGTACATCATAGTTTATCACATGTGAGACCGCATCGATATCGATTCCGCGGGCCGCAACATCAGTCGCGACAAGGACTCGCGTCCGGCCCGACTTGAAGCCCGACAACGCAGCTTCACGCTGAGACTGTGAACGGTCACCGTGGATACGGTTTGATTTGTGGTCCTGTTTTTCGAGGATATGCGCAATTCTGTCGGCTCCGCGTTTGGTTCTGGTAAAGACCAGAACGCGGTCGAAATCGTCCTTGCTCAAAAGATCCAACAACAGCGGCACCTTGAACTGGTGTGCTACGGGATACGCTCGCTGTTCGATGGTAACTGCAGCTTTGCCGCGTTTTGCCACCTCGACAAATGTCGGGTCCTTCACGATCGACATCGCGATATGCTCTATCTCGCCGGCCATTGTTGCCGAAAAGAACAGAGTCTGGCGATCCGCGGGACACGCTTTCACGATCCGCTTGATCGCCGGCAAAAAGCCCATATCGAGCATTCGGTCGGCTTCATCAAGCACAAGCGTGGTCAAACCCTTGAAGTTGACCATGCCCTGTTCCATAAAGTCCATCAAACGGCCGGGTGTGGCGATCAGGATATTAACGCCTTTTTTAAGGGCCTGTATCTGTTTACCATATGCAGAACCGCCGATTACGGCCGCGCAGGTGATGTTCTTCGGGGCGAATTTACGGCACTCGACCTCGATCTGGGTTGCCAGTTCACGGGTTGGAGCGAGCACCAGGACGGTCGTTCCGGGCTTATTCTTTGTACCCATGTTCTGGATCAGCGGCAGCAAAAAGGCTGCTGTCTTGCCTGTTCCGGTCTCGGCAGTTCCAATAACGTCGCCGCCTCGTAAAATGACCGGGATAGCCTTTTCCTGAATAGGTGTAGGCTCAAAATAACCAATACGCTCGCACATTTCCGCCATTTCGGCGCGCAAGCCAAGTTCTCTAAAATTCATTTAATTTATCTTTATCTCGTTTCAAACGGAGGAACTAGAAGGCCGGAATGAACAGCATTACTATGCGGTAAGTGCGTTCTCGGTGACTTAAAGCGACCGGACGCGGGTTTCCGAGATCCTAAAACAAACCCTTGCTCTCACGCCTCAAATGGCGAAGATCAGCTTGCTATAGTTCGTCTGTGAATATTGAAGAAGTGTCTAACGGTGGGTGTAAAACTTTCGATGTAACGGTAGCAGCGAATGACCAACGCGAGAAAGCTCAAGACTAGCAAGAGCCGCTTCTGACAGTGTTTATTGACCTTCTCTCAAATTCTATTCGCTTACTCACAACGAGAGCGAAATTACCGTCGACAAGCGAGGGAAGGAATTTCAAATATTTAGACTACAATAATTTACGGGAAGTTGCAAGGAAATTCTACGCCAATTTCATGGCCATGCTTTTGAACTCTGGGTGCCGATATGAAAAGAGTCATGTATATCGAATATAAGGGTGATCAGTTAGACGGTCCAGGCCGGATCGGCTGGGTCGAACTGTCGCGCTCCCGCCGAGGGTATCACTATCAAGGTAAACTGCTCCGCAAAGTGGGTAGCGGCTATAAGTACAATTGCGTAGATGATGTAACAGGAGAGCGATACTGGGTCTCAGGTCCCAAGAAGAACGGAGAGAATAAGCTATATGGCGGTATGGTTGAGATCGATGAAGACGCTCGTGAGGAGTATTGGCTGAAAATTAGACAGCGGCCCGACTCGGTAAACCTAAGATCTTACCGTTCTTAGCTCCTACAATGCTGTGGTCACAATCGGAAACTTCGGTCTAAATGATCCGGTTTGAGGAGCGTGATGTCACGACGATACCGTCGAGACAAACGCCTAACGACCAGCAAGAAATTCAGCAACCACACGCTTACTTGTACGCTTCTCGCCGTCCACCTCATAATTCAGCCGACGCATTTGTTCTGTTGAGATCGAGTTGGCGAGCTGCTTGAACGCCTCACCTAAGAGTTCTGCCTTGTCCCGACGAGCGACAAAGACGGCCTGATATGGTGGAAAGTATCGTTTGTCATCCTCCAACTGAAACAGATCAAGCGCCGAGATCAAGCCGTCGGTTGAGTTGCCGGCGATGATGTCGAGTTCGCCGGACTGAAGCGCACGATAGGTGAGTGAGAGGTCCATCTCGCGAGGCTGTTTGGCGAAGCTAAGGCCGTAAGCCTTTGAGAATCCAGGATATCCGTCCGCCCTCGACATAAAGTCCTGGCCAAAACCGGCTTGCCAATCACGTGAGATTGCGACGGCATCGGAGATCGTTTTCAGGTTGTTCTGGCGCGCAACATCGCCTCGGACAAGAATCGCAAAATCGTTCGCGAACCCGAGCGGCGGGCTTAGGACCAGATCGAATTTCTCGGCGTACTCGCCGCGTGTTCTATCGTAAACTTCCTGTGGATCAGTCAGCGGCGGATGTTTCAGAATAGCCGTGTAAGCCGTGCCCGTGTATTCGGGGTAAACGTCGATCTGCCCGGAAATCAGGCCTTTATGGGCAAGGTCGCCGCCCAGTTCGAACTGCCGGACAACGTCTGCCCCTTGCTTTTCCAGCAACTGGGCAAGTATCTCGGCGAGGATGATAGATTCGGTAAAGTCTTTCGAGCCGACGACAATGCGCTGGCCTTCGAACCGATGTCCGGCAACATTCTCCACTGAGCGCGTATCTGAAATTTCAGATCGGAAGTTGGGAAGATAACTTGCCCCGATGATCGCTGCAAACGTGAGGACGGCAGCACCGATCGCAATCTTACGCCGTGCTCGATAGCGCTCGCCGATCTTGTAGGACCTTTCGATCTGTCCGAGCCCAAAGTCGCAAAGCAGGGCCAGCAGTGCCGACGAAAGAGCCCCCGCAACCAGCAAATTATTGTCGTTCTGTCTCAGCCCGCGAAAGATGTACGTGCCCAGGCCGCCGGCCCCGACCGCCGCAGCGACTGTCGCTACACCGACCGAAATGACCACAGCGACACGTATACCGGTCAATATAACCGGTGCGGCCAGTGGTAGTTCTACCATTCTCAGGGTCTGTCCGCCGGTCATGCCCATCGCTGTCGCCGCCTCCAGTATCTTCGGGTCGATGCCGAGAATGCCTGTAACGGTGTTCCGGATAACGGGCAGCAGCGCATAAAGTGCCAACGCAATCACCGCAGTCCTCGCTCCGATCCCACCGATAAACGGCAAAGGAATAAGCAAACCGAAAAGAGCGAGACTCGGAACCGTTTGCATGACGTTGGCAAAACCGAGCACGGGCGTCTGCAGACTTTTGACCCGCGTCAACAGCACGCCGATCGGTACACCGACCGCGATAGCAAGGCCCGTCGCCAGCAGGACGATAAAAATATGCTCGCGGGTTAGAACCAGGATCTCGGGCCAGTTAGCGCCAACAAATCTGATGAACTCATACATCCAGAGCACATTGTACCCGACCTCTCGGCCCAAACGAGGCTTTTGATGGAAATGTCTTCGGCAACTTTGGACGGAGCGGGTACGGGGCAAACGCAAGAACGAGTAAAAGCACATCTAATATGCCTTCACTCGCCATTGGTTGTAAACCTTGCGTTATCCTACTTTTGCGACAAAGCGCTTTCTAATTCGTCAGTAACTAGGGTCCTAAACGCGAGTTTGTCATTGTCTCGATATATCTCGACCGTACTGTCCTCGTGAACTTCGCCTTGAATCAGAGCTTCTGATAGTTCGTCCTCGACGTACTTTTGAAGCGCTCTCTTCAACGGCCGGGCACCATAACTGCGTTCGGCAACGGTCTTATCGATCAGCCACTTCCGAGCGTCCTGCGAAACCGCGACCAAAAGCGATCGGTTTGCGAGGATTTCGTTCAACTTGGCTATCTGCAGGTCGATGATCTGGGAAAGATCTTCTTCAAGAAGCTCGTCAAAAATAATTATCTCATCAAGACGATTTATGAACTCGGGTGCAAAGGTTTGTTTGACCTGCGAGAGCACCTGTTCCTCCATCTTTTCGCGCGATGCGTCGGCATTACCCTGAAAGCCCATCGATGTGCGTTTCTGGATGAACTTGGCGCCGATGTTCGAGGTCATAATGAAGATCGCGTTGCGGCAATCGACCGTGTTCCCCTGAGCGTCCGTGAGCACTCCGTCCTCAAAAACCTGCAGCAGCACGTTAAAAAGATCTGGATGAGCTTTTTCGACTTCGTCAAACAATACAACTGCATACGGTGAACGACGAAGCTTTTCCGTCAACTGGCCGCCTTCTTCAAAACCAACGTATCCCGGAGGCGAGCCGATAAACTTTGCGACGGCATGCTTCTCCATGAACTCACTCATATCAAAGCGAATGAGCGTACGTTCCGACCCAAAAAGGTATTCCGCAAGCGTTCTCGCAACTTCCGTTTTTCCTACACCTGTCGGGCCGAGAAAGAGGAACGAACCGACCGGACGGCCCGGATTCTTCAAACCGGCACGGGATCGACGTATTGCTCTGGCGAGTGCGGATATCGCAGGACGCTGCGAAATTATTCGTTTGTGCAGCTCAACCTCAATGTTGAGAAGTTTCGCGGCCTCTTCCTGCTTGATCGACGAAACGGGAACTCCCGTCCAACGCGCTATCACCTCATCGACGTCATCTTTCGTTACCTCGACCGCGAAGAACGAATCTTCGAGGGTCTTTAGCTCATACGAGATGATCTGGTCCTCATTCGCAGCGGCACGCTTCCAATTGGCTACGGTCTCCTTCCACGAAGGCTCGCCTGTGTTCTCATTCTGATACCGCAATTTTGCCCGGGCACCGGCTTCATCGAGCACGTCAATTGCCTTGTCCGGCAGAAAGCGGTCGGGAATATATCGGCTTGACTGAAAGACGGCGGCTTCGAGAGCATCCTTCGAATAACGGATCTGGTGAAATGCCTCGTATCGTTCAACGATTCCCTGAATGATCTGCAACGCCTCGGCTTCGTTCGGCGGCTGTACCTTAACGGCCTGAAAACGGCGTTCAAGCGCACGGTCCTTTTCGATCGTCTTGCGATATTCGCCCGGCGTGGTCGCTCCGATCACCTGTATCTCACCGCGTGATAATGCCGGCTTGAGAATATTGGCAGCGTCCAGCGTTCCTTCGGCCGAACCTGCGCCGACCAGCGTGTGGAGTTCATCGATGAAAACGATGTTCTCTTCATTCTCACGCAACTCGGCCATGATCTTCTTGAGGCGTTCCTCGAATTGGCCCCGGTATTTCGTTCCGGCGACAACGAGCGAAAGATCGAGAGCAAGAATGCGTTTATTTTCGAGAAAACTGGGAACAGCGTGATCTACGATCTTTTGTGCAAGCCCCTCGACGATCGCCGTCTTCCCAACTCCGGACTCACCGATAAGTACCGGATTATTCTTGGTACGCCGGCAGAGGATCTCGATCAGTCGTTCGATCTCGCCTTCGCGGCCGATCAGCGGATCTAGCTTTCCTTGTGCGGCGTCTTCAGTCAGGTCACGGGTGAATTCCTGCAAATTCGGGGCTTTTGCGGCTTCAGGGGCTGCTGGTTGAGCGACGGGCATTCCCTGCGGGCGGCCTATCTCATCACGAATGTCCTGTGCCCGCATTCCGAACTGAAACAGTATCTCAGCCGCGATCGAACGTTCTTCTCGCGCCATTCCCAAAAGCAAATGCTCCGGCCCGATGTGACGGCTTTTCAGGTGGCGGCTTTCTTCACTAGCGTAAAAGAGAATGCGCTTGGTCTCCGGGGCCAGGTGAAGTTCCGCGGATTGTGGGATGCGGTCGCGAAGAACGATACGTTCCTCGACCTCTTTTCGCACGGAATCGACAGTGATGCCGCGACGGCCCGGAAAATAGCGTGCGGCCAGGGACTTGTCCTCGCGCATCAGGCCCAGCAAAATGTGCTCGGGTGCGATGACGGGGGAACCGTACTGCAATGCCTCGTAACGGGCGAAAAAGATGACACGTCGAGACCTTTCGGTATAGCGTTCGAACATAAATTCAGTGCTTACACCTTCCGCAAAACGTATTGAAATTACTATTGCGAAGGCTTCTGCAAAAGCGTAAAGCTATTCAAAACCGACAATTTACAAACTTGGTCAGATATAGACGCAAACGAGCGCAAACTCCAAAAATCTTCGTCGGACCGCAAGCGTCCCGCTTGTGTAAGCCAAGGTTAGTTCGTCATCTTCGAAGTCGAATCGACCTTTATCTTCTCAGCCTGCGGGATCTCGACGACGAGCGGTTCGCGGGTCTTGCCAATGCCCTTGAGGACGCCGGCGGCCGAACCCAGTTCGACTTTTGAAGAAAGCACACGAGAAACTCTTTTGGGGAGCAGCATTGGGGCGATGCTGGCAACGGAATCGGCAAGCGCGACGATGTCGCCGCCGCCCGACCAGTGATGGCGAACGACCGAGGCATCGGTACGGTTAACAAGCCTAAGCAGCGTCAAAGCAGCAACATAGATATCGTCAACTTGTCCAATGAACGGGAAAAAATCGGGGATTATATCAAGCGGCGAGATAACGTAGACTATAGCCGCCACGAAAAGGGCCTTTTCAGCCGTAGGAACACGGGCATCTTTCAGCAGCCTGCCCAAAAGCACGACCATGTTCGGCAAGAACATCAGAAAGTTCCGCATCCGGCCTTTGGCCTCACGCTTCACGCCTCTAGCGGGCTTGTCCTTCATCTCGATGATCTCGGCCATTACTTTTGTTTCCTCGGTCAGCTGTAACTAAAGTCTAAGAACAACGCGCTCTTTGTGCAAGTTTTGATCGCGAAAGTTGTATGGTAAATTCGGGTTGGCTCGTGGATCATCCTTAGGGCGGCGCTTTTTCCGTAACCGACCAATGCCACGTGCGACGATCTATCTCATATGATCCTCCAAACCATCCGATCACGTGCGGCCGCTGACCCGCAGCACATTATCTTGCCGGAAGGCGAGGATCCGCGAACTCTTGTCGCAGCCGAGATCTGCTCGCGCGACGGGTTAGCCCAGATAACCATTCTCGGGGATGACGAACGTGTGCGGGCAGCCGCTTCTCAAGCTGGTGTGAATCTCAACGGTGTGACGGTGATCGATCACCGCAAGGCAGCGGACTTCGGACGGATCGCAACGCTCTATTATGAGCTGAGGCGGGCAAAGGGAACTACCTTGGAAGAGGCGGAGCAAACCGTCAAGGATCCCTTATATTACGGCAACCTCCTCGTCCGCGAAGGCAAGGCCGATGGCTCGGTCGCCGGTGCGACCAACACGACAGCTCACACCGTGGCGGCTGCGTTAAGGTGTATCGGCGTTCGGCAGGGCTTTAAGACCGTGTCGTCATTTTTCTTAATGACCGTGCCCG
>JANNNS010000084.1:0-3928 GCA_031398645.1 Acidobacteriota bacterium | reverse complement strand
GAACACGCCAAGGTGTCCGCCGCCGGTCGTCGCACCTTGACCGGCGATCTCATCCAGCCGCAAAAACAGATTAAGCTCGTCGCCTACATAAGCAATCGGCTTCTCGTCTTCGTTCCGGCGGATGATGATGTCACGTGTTTGGGTATCAGCCTTGATGCCAGTAATCAGCACGTCGTAGGCAAGGTTTTCGGTAGTGTCGCGATACGCCGAGATCTGACCGGCGGCGGCCATTTCAAACGATAGCGGCATAAACACGGGCCGCACGTTCATTGCCGACATAACCTTCGCCCGTCGCTTCGCGTTCATTTCCGCTTGCAAGCTGGCCGCCTTTTCGGGATTCGCCCGAATGGCGATCATGTGGTTGAGATACTCGCGCTGTCCGTTCCAGTTCATAGCTTTAAGTTTGAAATCTAAACTTTTTGAAAAACTGTTTTGGGCCTTAATCTAGCCGCCGACAGTTTGGTTTTTGCTTCCCGTCGATTACGGGACGAACGTCTTAATGACCTTGCCGATCAGTTCGACCGTAAGGTTGAAGCTGATAGTCGGCGTCCACGTGGCAACGATCGGCTGGACCGTGAAGTTGAATTTGTCTTCACTCTGCAACACGATCGCGCGTGAAAGCATGTTCCAGCGGTTCGAGTAGCCATTCTGGACAAAGCCCGAATTCGGAGATCCGAAGGCTCCCGATGCACCAAAAGGCGACGGAAAATGACGCAGCTTCCCGCGCATCTTCAGTTCCTCGTTTCGGTAATACTGAAGTTCGAGTTGCTCCGAAATTGCCTTGTGGTGATTAGCGGCCGAGATCACGACCGATGCCGTGTAGTTCGGTGCCGTCTGTTCGCCGCGAACGCCGAGGGTAGTTGGCTGTTCCGACGTAAGGAACCAGTGGACCGCGATCTGTTCGAGAATGAAGGTTGTTCCACCTTCGAATTCGCCGTCCGAGATCATGTTGGTCAGAAACTCTCCCTTTTCAGGGATCGCGACGCCGGTATTAACAACCGTGTCGTCCTGTGACTTGCCTTTGGTGAACAGGGCTTTCTTCTGGCCCTGGGTGATCGCAGTGCCGGCGGTAAAAACGGCCGTGTCGTAGTAGACAGCGTTCTGCACGTTTACGAATGAGCCGGCAAGCTGCATATACTGCGCAAGCGGCATCTGGGATACCTGCCCGAGATCGAGCATCCCGATCCCGAGAGGATTGGTGTTCGCCACCGGGTTAAGGCCGGCAACTGCTAACTGTGGTTGATTCTTTGCCATGATCTATTTCTTTCCTTTTCAGTGATTTAAGAGTTTCTGCCCGAATTAGCTGTAGATCGGAGCGTTGCCGTAGATCCCCTGTGTCGTATCGTCGCCGGCCGGGATAAGGCCGCCGTTGAAGATGCCGATCTGCGCGACCGTCTGAGAGACGAGCGGGAGAACATAGAGCTTCATCACGTCGACCACGCCCGCGACCGCCAGGACAAGAGCGATATCGTTCTTGTATTTGCCGAGGAACGGGACCTTATTGCCGAGGCTCGACTGGAACAGGAACGCACCGCCGAACTTGACGCCCGCCCGGACCAAGGCCGAGTTCTGCGGAACGACCCGGGACGCCACCGCATCGAACAGCGAGACGCCGATTCCGGCCATAACCGCGGCCGCCAGGAGTCCGCCCGTCGAAGCCGGATTGCTGCGACGGCGAACCGGATTCCTTCGTCGTGCCACCTTCGTTATCGGATTGCGGCGCCGCCGGCTGGACCTTCGCTTTCGCGACGGATTCGTTTTCGCACCGCCAATTGACAATTGACGGGCAGGATTGAAAACCAATGCAGTGTTTCGTTTTCTACGAGTTGTAGTTCTTCGTCTTGTTGCCATGGTGTTGTATTACCTTTCCCTTTCTATTAGTCTGCGTTTTGTCAATCGCGGTGAAGTAGAAGCTGGTCTAATAACCGCACTGAAAAAAATGTTTAGTCGACGATCCCCCTTGCTTCGATCGTGTAGTTGCCGCCGCGGATGACTGGGAAGCCTTCGCGATCGACCGCCAGGACCGGACGCCGGCCGCTTTCTTCGCCGAGCTTGTGAATATAGTGTGTATAGGAGTTATCGCCGTGATGCGGCTTCGTCGTGCCGTAGACGACGTGAGCGATCTCGGCTACCGGATTAAGAACATTCGTCTTTTCCGCCGGATTCGCTTTCGCGAATTTGCCCCCGGTGATCCAGAGCTTTCCGCCAGCCGCACAGAGCTTGAACCGTTTCGGGTTCGTCTTCAGGATCTGGCCGTTAGTCAGCTTCACTTCGATCAGATCGCCGAGCTGGTCGAGCCGTGCTGGAGCGTGACGGGAAACCGGCATCGCCTTCATCTTTGTTGCGGGCCGTCCGTTGAACATCGAGAACGTGCGGCGATGCGGTACCTTTGCGGGCCGCGGATTCTTTCGGGCCTTTTTCTCCCGAAAGATCTTCTCGAATGCCGCCTGTAAACGATCGCCATGTTTCCGCTTTTCCGCGGCCGTCATGTTCGCGGGAAAGGTAATGCGGAGTCCGCGTTGCTTGTCGCACTTGTTGCAGAGCCCGTTGTTCAGATCCCAAACACCTTCCGACGTCATCTTCCGACACCGCCTGCAGCGTTCAGGATTCCGCTTTGCCTTGGACTTTGGATTCCGTTCACGAATGATCGGGACATCGACCCACTTCGCATTTTCCCGATCGGCAGCGGCTACTACACGCCGGCAACGATTGATCTCAGCGAGTGACGGGTTTTTCACTGCTTGCCGAGTCCGATTCTTTGCCCTTGCTTTTGATTGTGCCGGTGTTCTGCCGTTGTTTTTCCGCTTCTTGCGTTCCAGTGCCGCTAACTGCTTTTTCGCGTCGACGTATTCCTTGATCTGCAAAGCGGACGCAAGCCCGACCGCAGCCGTCGTAAAAGTGCCAAGCGGATCGATCGGATTTCTCCTTTTCGGATTACCCCGCAGCCCAAGCCGCTGCTTTCGTTCGCGTACGAGGTCGCGGCCGTGAAGCGCGTCGATCTGCTCAAACGTCATTTCTCCGCCGCGGTTGCTGGAAGGCACGGCCGCGAAGAACCAAGCTTTCTTTTTGCTCGCCCATTTGAACTTATTACCGTCGGATGATTTGAACGACTTGATCTGGTCCTTGGCTTTATAAGTCGCCCCTTCCAGCCACAGCCACAAACCGCGGATGACGACGTTCACATCATCTGGCAGCGTGACCGCGAATTCTATTGCTTCACGGAGCGGCTTAGCGGCCGATCGTTCGGCGGACGCCCGTTGAGCGTTGCCCTCGTTTCCGGAAGCAATCTTGATAGCTTTTTCATAATCGGCGTTAATCTGCTGCATCGTGCGCACATCGCCGCCCTTGTCGGGGTGATGCTGCGACGCGAGCTGCCGGTAGAACTTCTTGATCGCGTCGGGAGTCACCGGCGAAACGTCGCGGAACCATCCGACGGGATTGCGTTTCAGCTTGCCGTTCTTGACCCGGGACGCAAGTTTGCGAGATGGCGCCCGCAAAGCTTTCAGTTCGGCCTCGCTGGCGATGTGAGAACGCGAGCCCGCCGGATTCTTTCTCGCTGTCGTTGTCTTTCGCTTCATAACCGGATTGTCCCGATAGTCCTGATAGCCGTGTGTCGGGTAGGTTGCACCGTGGCCGGCTGCTTCATCCTCAACCTTGCTGATCAGGTCCCACATATCCGAAACCGGATAACCTGCCTCGCGGGCGTTCTGGAACATTCGATCGAGGGGCTTTCCGCCCGTGTCCGTGGTGAGGCCTCGCTTGCCCGTCTGCTTGTAGGAGAGCCGATCGATCTCGCCCGCGTCCCAGCTCGATCGCTTGCCCCGGACCTTGCGGCCGCCATGCCGGAACGTTCGACGGATCCCGCCTGAGCTGCGGACAAACTGCATCAGCGTTTCCGAAATCCGCCCGTCGCCGCGATCGCCCGCCG
>JANNNS010000079.1:0-33241 GCA_031398645.1 Acidobacteriota bacterium | reverse complement strand
ATGGGTGCGGTCAAGGAACAGAGCTCGAACCTATACGCCACGAAGATGGCTGAACGAGGGTTTGTGGCATTGTCGATAGACCTCTCGTTCTGGGGCGAGAGCGATGGCAAGCCGGGCCATATGGTGGCTCCAGAGATCTACACGGATGATTTTAGTGCCGCGGTCGATTTCCTCAGCACTCAACCCTTTGTCGATAAGGCACGCATCGGTGTCATCGGCATCTGCGGCAGCGGCAGTTTCGTGATCAGTGCGGCGAAGATCGATCCGCGGCTGAAAGCTGTCGCGACGGTAAGCATGTACGACATGGGCTCGGCCGCCCGTAACGGGCTGAACAAGTCTGTAACTATTGAGCAGCGGAAGAAGCTTATTCAGACCGCGACCGACCAGCGGTTCGCCGAGTTCACGGGCGGTCAGACCGAGCACGTTCCCGGAACCGTCAACAAGTTGGAAGAGAACACTGATCTGATTCAGCGGGAGTTCTTCGACTTTTATCGCACTGCAAGAGGAGCGTACACGCCGAAAGGAGAAGCCGCTGAATTAACGACGAAGCCGATGCTCAGCAGCATCGTTAAGTTCCTGAACTTCTACCCGTTCAACGACATCGAGACGATCTCGCCGAGGCCGATGCTTTTCATAACGGGCGACAAAGCTCATTCGAAGGAGTTCAGCGAGGACGCGTACAAGCGTGCCGGGGAGCCAAAGGAACTGGTCATTGTTCCGAATGCCGGACACGTGGACTTGTACGACCGCGTACAGCTAATACCGTTCGACAAGTTAGAGTCATTCTTTAAGGCTAATTTGAAATGATGAGTACACACCCGTATCTAACTTTGACCGTTCTGTTGGTGACCTCATTTGCGTCCGCCGGTTGCGGGCAGGCAAACTCTCCTGTTTCGCGTGACGCCGACGCAAGTGATGTCACCCTCAGCGCTAAAGAAACGAAGATGAGAATAAAGATCGGAGCGAAAGTTTTTGACGCAACACTTTTCGATAATTCAACCGCAGCCGCTTTCAAGGCAATGTTGCCGATGACGCTGAACATGGAAGAGCTGAACGGGAACGAGAAAAAGTACGACCTTCCAAACGAGCTCGTGACCAGCGCCTCGAACCCGAAAACGATCAACAACGGCGATCTGATGATCTGGGGAAATAACACACTGGTGTTGTTCTATAAAACCTTCCCGACATCGTACCGCTACACGCGGCTGGGACGCATAGACGACCCGGCGGGATTAGAGACCGCGGTAGGCAAAGGAAATGTGACGGTCACTTTCGAATTAGACCGAAGGACAGAGGGAGACAAACAATGAATCGGATCACAATACTTTCAACTTTATTCGTTGCCATCGCTGCCATAGCATGCGGCGGCCAGCAAACCGCTAAAACCGAGAATGCTAGGACGGAACAAATGAACCAATCAAACGCCGCGACTGTATTTCCGAAGGGCGACAAAGGTCCGCAGGATACTTTCACGGGAACCGTGTATGTACAGCCGCTCGCGGCGAAGAATGAGAACAATAACTTCTCGGTGGCGAGCGTCACCTTTGAACCCGGAGCGAGAGCTTTTTGGCACACGCACCCGGCGGGCCAGACAATTCTAGTAACCGACGGGCGCGGCTTGTATCAGGAAAAGGGAAAGGCGGTCCGCCCGCTCAACAAAGGCGACGTCGTGCTCTGCGATCCCGACATCGAGCACTGGCACGGGGCGTCGGCAGAAAGTTCGTTGACGCATGTGGTGATAACCAACTACAAAGGCGAATCACAGGTCAATTGGCTTCGGCCGGTCACGGATGAGGAATATCGTACGCCGACCAAATAGGAAATAAGATGACCAGGAAAAGAGAGTTCTACAACGGCAAAGGCTGCCTTTGTTACCGGAGCAGACAGTCAGGGGCCGGCCTAGTATTTGCGTTTCGCTCGGCTCCGCCACAATGCAGTACGGCGAGGTTCTGGCGTCATAGGTCGGCCCGGTGATGCGGCAAATGCTCGCACCCGGGCCTCGCCTGCGGGCGGCACTCAATGGATAAGTACCAATTGCGGAACCGCTATTCTGACGAGCGGTTTTTGATGATCAGATCGTCCACGACCAATGTGCCGATGTGCAGTCTTTTGATCTTTGCCCGGCCGATATGGAGCTTTCCGATGGCGAATGCTCCGACGGCGACGGCACCAATGGCGGCTGCTCCGATGGCAAGCGCACCCAACCCGACCGACCCGACCGCAACAGTACCAAAAGCCGTCGCTCCCGCGGCAAACGCCCTTAACCGCACCTCGCCCGGACCACCCTCATGCGATAACTGTCCTTCTTTCGCTTTTTTCATATCAAGTGAGAAACTTCTGTCGTCCTAATCACATCTCATAAAAGTTCCGCTTCCGCCGACGCCGGCTGGGACAATGCGGCCGCCGGCGTTGCCTACTACCCAATCGTGCATTTGGCAGAGCGGGCGGCCCGGGATCTTGAGCAAGGCCGTGCCGCGTTTGTAGGAGTTGTAGTTCACGCGGTAATACCGAAAGATCTCGTCACTCCCGACATAGCTAAGGCTCTTTCGCTGCACCCACGTTCGGTAATCGAGGCCGATCTTCAGAACCTGAACGCCCGGATATTCTTTGGCAAAGGCAGACCTTACGACCGCTTCCGCCGCAGCGTCGCGATACATCGGCTGTTTGTATGAGCGGTTCGGGGCGTCGCGCATCACCTTTGCTTTAAGCTCTTCGGCACGCTTCTCGACGGCGTCGAAAGCATCCGGCGGAACCTGGGCCCCGTGCTCGGCATACTTGGGCTTGAGCCACGCCAGCTTTTCCGCCCGCCACTTGTCCCGTTCCCAGATCAGCTGCTGAGTTTCCCATCGCACGGGATTGTCCGGCTCGTTGAAGCCGAAGTTTCAGGTTTTCGTCCGTGTAGCCCATATTGACCATCTGTTTGGCCATCAAGCTCCGCCCACGCGGTTCGATCTGCACGCGCTTGGCGGCGATGTCGCACCACAACGCGAATCGGTAATCGACATCGCCCGGCCTGATGTAGGTGACGCCTTGGAAATCACGTACTCCGCGGTAGCGGGAACGGCAGTCAGAATCCAGCGCCGCCAGTAGGTCCATCGCGGCCTTCCATTCGTCAGGTCTTGCGGGGCCGCCGCCGTAATTGAACTGAGGATCGTAAAAATGAGCGAATTGAGCGACCACGCGTCGATACTTCGGCGCGGCCTCAGCGGCGAACGCCTGCTGAACGTTGTCCGGCGGACGTGTTTCACCACCGCCTGCCGCCGCTCCCGACAGCCTCAGCTTGGGTGAACTCACCGGCAGCGTCACGACCTGGTTGTCCATATTCCCGAACCGCACTCGCACATTCCCGCCATTTACCGCCTCGACCGTCGCCCTCACCCACTCCTGCCCGAGGCAGAAGCACTGGTACCGCACCTGGTCGCCTACCTTAGGGCTCGCTTGGCCAAACACCATTGCCGCCGCTGCCATCAAGACCACAAATGTTACAAGTATCCTTTTCACCCAAACCTCCAACCCTCACTGGTCATCGATTTTTACCGCGAGCATCCTACCACACCAGAGAGGTTAGGTGTTAAACACCGTGCATTTCGTTCCTACCTTCCAAACCAAGATATATCGTGCGTATCGTTCCTAGCTTCCAAACCACCATATTTCATTCCTATCGTTCGTATCATTCCTATCGTGCGTATCATTCCTATCGTTCGTATCGTGCGTAGCTTCCAAACCACCGTTTCGGGATCACGAGCCTTATATTAATGTAAAAGCGTGGCGAGATAGCGCCGTCGTTTTATGAACTTTAATAGGTCCAACGTCCTCCTCGTACTACTCCGGTTCTTTGAACTGATCGTTTCGCGTCCGGTGAGGTGTGGGCACGTGTTTCGGACGATGCTTTTAGCGTTCCGCGTTGGCGAGCCGAGCGTCACACTCATCCCGTCTTTCGAAAAGGCGGATCAAGACAGCGGGCGAAGACTTTTGGGTCTCACTTTTTCGGGCACTGCCGGTTTTGCATCGGCGGTCGGCATTCGGGTGGCCGGTCAACTCCCTGAGCGCGTCTCACTTTCTGCTGGACTGCAAAACGGCTTGGCTCATCGGCAATTTGCGCCGGGGTCTCACTTTTTTCCCAGGCTTGCCGGACTTCTCGGTCGTCCATTCCAATTTGGAGCAGCGTCTCACTTTTTCCGGTAGCACGGGATCGACGCTTCGACCGTGTACTCCATCGCTATGGACGGAGTGTCTCACTCGTGCGGCCAGTGCTCTCATGGAGCGGCGTCACACTTACGGCCAGCCCGGGTGATAACGAGGTGGGGTCACACAAAAAAGGCCTCGCACCGGGGCGAAGCCTTTTTATCTTCGAATGAGTTGTTTTACCAGCCTTATCTCGAGAACCGGCGGCCGTTTGCAAGGCGAAAGATAGCCAGGACCACGATCGCACCAATTATGGACGAGAGAAAACTAGGTATGTTATTGCCGATATTATCAAACGAACTGATCATCGGATATCCGAAAAGATACCTACCCATGAATCCGCCGACAACCGCTCCGAGAATGCCGAGAATTGTCGTCAATATCACGCCGCCGCCGTCAGGGCCCGGCAAAATGAATTTAGCCAGGTAACCCGCTAAAAATCCTAAAACCAACCAAATAATCAATGAAACCATTCTGTTCTCCTTTTCCAGCTTGTCCGCGCCAGCCAAATGCGGCCTGTATATGGCCGGCGATCAACGAATGCACTTTCCGTGTAACCTTTTATTTGACCAGAATAAGGAGCAAAAGTCTGTGCGATGGCACACATACCTGTTTTGCTGTGGGCTCTGCAGCGTCGCAGATCGTCAATTTGTGGATACTTTTGGCAGGATCGAGGAGTTCAATTAATACGTTCGAGAACTCCGGGTTGCGGGCCGTCGAATTCCTGATAACGCAGACGGTCTTTGTCGGTAAACTCGACCGTGAGTTCGAGATGAGAACAATGCATACAAGCATGGGCGTTGATCTTCCGGTTGCCGCCGCCAAAGATGCTTTTTAGTCTCAATATATCCTTAAAGATAAACGCAAGGCCTCCGCCGCCTCCCGTATCCATCAACGAACCTTCAACTATCGCCGCGGCACCGCATCTTACACATTCCATAACTTCATGCTCCGCATCCTTAAGTGTCTTGTTTGTACAGGATTATCGCACACTACAACAGCCAATTCGAATAGGCCGCCCGCAAAAAGAAAAAGGAAAGCCTGCTTGGTTTTAACACCGAGCAGGCTCCCTTCGTTGTGGCTGTGAACTAACTAATTTAACTAACTAACTACCTACTAAGCTGCCGAAGCAGCGTTCCACTAACTAACTAACTGAACTAACTAACGAACAGCCTCAACACAGTATGATAGCAAAAATGAATTTCCGGTTGCAAGTGCAATTTGCCCAGAAACGCCGCTGCTCTTTGGTAAGACAAAAAGGCCTGCCGCCGAGGACTTTCCTGATTCGTCTAGACCCTTATTAGATCTCGCTTGTCAGGGCATCTGTCACTTTATCGATCAGCGGCTTAATTACTTTTGCCTGCATCTCCGGAGCAGAACCGTTGTATATTTTTAGTGACTGCCTGCTGCGTGAACTCGCCCGAGTGCTTCACCTTTCCGGTCGCCACTTCGACTAGCCGAAACTTTACGGTCGCGAACCCCTTCGTATCGTACGCAACCACGTTTCCCGTCACTACATACGCGACGCCGAGCTGCTTGCCTAGTCGAACCGCGGCCGAAGTTGAAGATCCGTTGATAGCTGCGAGATCAGTCTGCGACGCACGCTTAGTGTGCCGCGTGTCGTAAACGTCGAATTTACGAGTGTGATTTAGCCTAGCCGCGAGTTGCGTCTGCAGACCAAACTTCGCCTGCTCCGTCATCGACGAAGCTCCCGCTGCGACCGAAAATTCCACCACCGCGGTCTTAACTCCTTGTGTTCTCACCGTCGCCTGCGCGTACGAAATACCGGCGAGAGCGATTCCAATAACGATTGCTGTAAATAGGTTTTTCATTTGTCTCTCCCAACTTGATTATTTAGCCCCATTCGGCGGCTCAGTAATGAATGCGTTGGAACGCTTGAAAAACTATCATCAAGAAGGACTTTTTGCTGAGAATGAGGAACTGCTGAGCTGCTGGAAGCGAGACGTTGAGGCGGGAGAATGGACGGATAGACGCACGAATGGAAGGGTAGGCCCTTCCATCGCCACCGCTAAAAGTTGTCGGGATCCTTACTTGTGCCTGTACGTGATCCGGCCTTTTGTCAGATCGTATGGCGAAAGCTCGATGTCAACACGGTCGCCCATCAGGATACGGATGCGATTGCGGCGCATTCGGCCCGAAATGGTGGCAAGAACCATGTGATCAGAATCCTTTAATTGTACTTTGAAAAACGCGTTGGGCTGCTTATCTACGACAGTGCCCATCATTTCTATGAGATCTTCTTTCATTTTCTTATCTTCCTTGGCCCCTTCAGATCGGCTCCATGTGTTCCCTATCGAACCCGAGCATCTCCAAAACGCAGAGCGCTCACGAAACCCCTGCAAGAGAAGGAATACCCTATAAGATGCCCTTTTTCCGAATTAGTTGCAACCTAACAGGCCGCCAGCGATTTGGAGGCAAGTGAAAACGGGCACGCTATGACCAACTTTTCTATTGAACTCCGATGAAACTATGCTGTAAAATATTGTTGTTACCCGCAATCCCTTGGCCAGCGTCCGGCCGATCGCATCGACCCACAAGAAGACGTCACGAACCGTTCTACCTGAGTTTATGAAAAGATTACCGAACCGAAATGCCTGCAAGGGTGATCCGCTGCTTCTGCTGTCGTATGCGTTCGCTGCCCTTTTTTGCGTGCTGGGAGTGAGTGCACAAGGCGAAGTCGACTCGCCGGAGCCTGTCCTGATCAGCGAGACAGGCTCGACGCGTGTTCTCGCCGTAAACGCTGAGAATTGGACGGGCGCTCTTCCGGCGACGAGCACGGCGAGTGTTCAAGCCGGATCGCGAATTGTCGTGTTTATCTCAAATATCGATCTGATCGACGGCGAGGGAGCGAACGCTTTCCGTGTGTTCGCCTCAGACCGGGCCGGTAAACAGTTTCGCCTGGTGGTTGAAGATATCCAGACGCTACCGAAACGGCCCTGGATATATGGGATGACCGTTCGCCTAACCGACGCTAATGGCTACAACGGTCAGCCGGAGGCATCGAAAGGCGGCCTCACTCTCCGGATCTCGTGGCGCGGAAACACAAGTAATCGGCTTCGACTTACGCCGGGAAAGGTGCAGGTGCCCGATCCGGACGGATGGGCGCCCAGCCCGGCTCCATCGCGGCCCCCCGCGCAAGCTCAGCGCTTTACGACCGGCGGTGATAGAAAGCGGTTCATGGAACAAGCGACCTTCGGGCCGAACAATGCGCTGGATTTTCGCCTTCGGCAGATAGGCCTGCGTCGCTGGATCGACGAACAGATCACAAAGCCTTACCCGACAATTCCCTACTCGAACTTTGCTCAGAAACCGTTTGACGGAGTTGCGGGCTGCGGAGGTGACTATGGTGCGAGCCCTGAGATAGACCTCTGTCATCGCAATCATTACTGGATATATGACAACCAGAAATGGATGATCAGGGAGGCTCTTTATGGCGAAGATCAGCTTCGCCGACGAGTCTCCTGGGCATTGCACCAGATCTGGGTAGTTTCGGCTCGGACAGTCTATCAAAACCGGTGGATGCAGGAATACACCGAGATCTTGGACCGAAACGCGTTTGGAAATTACCGCGACCTGATGCGAGAGATGACCCTCAGCCCGGCGATGGGTGAGTATCTCGATATGGTTCGCAGCACCCGTCAGAACCCGAACGAAAACTATCCGCGTGAGCTCCTTCAACTCTTCTCGGTCGGGCTGTACATGCTGAATCCGGACGGCACGTATCAGCTTGATGGCCAGGGCAACCGCATCCCGACTTACGATCAGGCAAAGATCGATCAGTTCACCAAGGTCTTCACGGGATGGACCCAGTGCAGCAATGCATCGAATCCAGCCTGTGCGAACATCGCGGTCGGAGCACCAAACTACATTGACCCGATGGTCTTGCTGACCCCGAATAACCACGACCAGACGGCAAAATCTCTTTTCAACTATGCCGGAGCACCGAACCCGACGATAGCAGCGTGCGCCAATTGCACCAATGACACCAACCGTCGGGCATACGCTGAGGATTCGCTCAATAGGACGCTCGATAACATTTTCAATCACCCGAACGTCGGGGCATTTGTCGGGAAATTGTTTATCCAGCAATTTGTTACCAGCGACCCAAGCCCTGCCTATGTGGCTCGCGTCGCGGCCGCGTTCAATAATAACGGAGCCGGCGTCCGCGGGGACATGGCTGCGTTGATCAAAGCAGTTTTGCTTGATCCCGAAGCACGCGGCAGCAAGAAAACTGACTCGGCGTACGGCAAACTGCGTGAACCGCTACAGTACGTCACCAATGTTCTGCGGATGTATAACGTCAGGGCCGGGACGCATTCTAGTTCGGGAGCGACATCTCCACCTGCGGCTTGCCAAGGTCAGAGTGACGGCGTTTTTCATTGGGTGACGGGCGAAATGGGCCAGGAGATCTGGAGCCCGCCGACCGTATTTAACTACTACCCGCCGGATTACGTTGTACCCGGAACAGACATTCAGGGCCCCGAGTTTGCACTCGCCAATACAGGGTCGTCGTTCGCAAAGAACAATCAGATCTACTATTTCACAATGGGCCAGGGTATGTGGCTCGAACAGGCGACAGGTGCGAACCCTTATCCATATGTACCCTGCGGGACATCTATCGACATCTCGGAACTCACCAGCCTCGCATCAGCCGATCCTACGGGGAGTGCACTTGTTGAAGGGCTCAATTCCAAAATGATGCACGGCACAATGTCCGAGGCAATGAAAACCCGGCTGAGGGCCGCGATCAATTTCAACGTCTCCGCAGACCTAAAGGCCCGCCAGGCGCTTTTCCTGGTAGCAAGTTCGTCCCAGTATCAGATACAGAGGTAATGACCATGAAACAAGACAGAAGAGAATTTATAAGAAGATCGGGTTGTGCCTTGAGTATGGTCGCATTGGCGACGCAGGCCAGGCATTTCGGACTAATGAGTGCAGTGGCTCAGTCGTCGGATGAACCGGCGGCCGATCCGCCGTCGGATTATCGCGCGTTGGTCTGCATACTTCTCTCGGGTGGAAATGATGGTAACAACCTGATCATTCCAAACCACTCGGACGCCACGATCTCAAATTATGCCTCATACTCCGCGTCACGAACGACCCAAGGCCTGGCCATCCCGCAGAATCAACTGTTGCCGATCGCGGTTCCTCGTTTGAACAATCTAACCTACGGGCTGAATCCAAATCTGGGTACCATCGCCGGCGGTATCAATAGCGGCATCCACGGGCTTTGGGCCCAGGGCCGGTTGGCAGCCGTAGTGAATACGGGAAATCTGAGCCGTCCTTTGACGAAGACCCAGTATCAGCAGAACGCCGCGTGGCGTCCGTATCAACTCTTCTCGCACTCTGATCAGGTTCAACAGCAGCAATCTTCTCGGGCAGATTCTCCAAGCCCGATCGGCTGGGGCGGCCGTATGGCTGACCGGACGAACGCGGCGAACAACCCGACCGGCCGCGTTCCGATGATCACGTCGATCGGTGGAACTCAGTTGTTCACGCTTGGTCAAAGCACCACGCCACTGGCGATACGCGACGCATCGACACCGCTTAACGAAGTCCTTGTCACATATTCGACATGCTGTACAGATCCATTTTCAGCGGCGCGGACAACGGCTCTCGCAGGGCTTCGGACCGTCGATCTCGATTCGGAACTTGTACGAGCAACTAGCCACATTATGGACCAGGCTCAAACGGCAAGTACGGCACTGAGTTCGTTCCAGGAAGTTACCGTTGCCTTTCCGAACACCGACCTTGGCCGCCAATTAAAGCAGGTTGCACGCCTTATCAAAAAGCGGACAGACCTCAACATAAACCGCCAGGTTTTCTTTGTTGAGCTTGGCGGATTTGACACGCACCAGAACCAGCTCAATGCACAGAACGGGCAAACCGCCCAGCTTGCTCAGCTAAGCCAGGCGATGCGTGCGTTCTACGATGAGATGGGTGCTCAAGGAATTCAGGACAAGGTGACGCAGTTCACTCTGTCCGATTTTGGTAGAACGATGAACCCTGCCGGAACAGGATCCGGAGTCGGGACCGACCATGCTTGGGGGAATCATATGCTCGTCCTGGGCGGTTCTGTCATCGGTGGTAATTTTTATGGCAGTACGCGGCCTGACGGGTCTGGCAATTATTACCCAACGCTCACCTTAGGCGGCCCCGACGATGTCGATACCGGCGGTGCCCGCGGCCGTTGGCTGCCGACAACCAGCGTCGATCAGTACGCCGCCACGCTGGGTCGATGGTTTGGGCTTTCGGACGCGGACCTTCCGTCGATCTTTCCTAATATTGGGGCATTCGCTAGCTCGAACCTTGGATTTATGACCCCGTAAGCACTACGGCTTTATTTTCGGCCAATGCAACCACTTCGTTTGGTCGAGGCATCGATAAGGGAAGATCGAGAAGGAGAAGATTTGCCCTATGAAATGCTTGACGCTACGAACGCTGGCCGTCCTTTTTTCTATGACCCTTCTGTTGGCGGTCGACGCCTCGGCTCAGTCGACACGTGTACCGCCCATCGCTCCCGCTAAGGTTGCCGTCGTTTACTCGTCGGTGTTCGCGGATCAGAAATTGGGGATCAGCAAGTTCCTGGCAGTGCAGAAGACGATCCAGCAGGAATTCAAACAGACCCAAGATGAGTTGCTAAAGCTCGGCAATCAGCTCGATGCACTCGAAAAAGAGTTGCGAATTACGCCGCAAGGATCGGCCGATCAAGGTGCCGTCGGCGATAAGGCCGAACAGTTCGATCGTCTAAAACGTGAATTTGGCTTTAGAAGCAGCGAGGCAAATACCGCTTTCGGAAAGCGATTTGACCAGCTTATGAAGCCTGTTTCGGATGAGGTGTCGAAAGCTCTGCAGGAATTTGCAAAGAAGAACTCGATCGACATTGTGATCGATGCCAGCAAGACCGGCGGCGTATATGTGTTCAGCAACGCTGTTGACGTAACATCACAGTTTGTCGCGTACTTTAACGCCCAGCCAGCGAGCAAGTAGTTGGCATTGCCGCACATTTCTTAAAAATACACCTTGACGCCGAGCTGTATCTGCCTCATCGGCCGCCAATTCAACACACCAAGGTTGAAGTCGGGCAGCGGGCCGCGAAGTTGGCCCGTCACCGGGTTTACCAGAGACGACGTCAGGTTGCTGCCAGCGAGCGAGGTTGAACCATAACTGCTCAGAAATTTGCCATTGAAGGCGTTCGCCGCTTCAGCGTAGATTTCGATCGACCTGTCAGCCCCGATCCGGAAGGACCGTGAGATCCGCAGGTCCACATTGAAAAAGGCAGGGATTCGCAGGGAGTTGCGGGGCACGCCGACGGGCCGGTCGGGGCCGGTGTTCCCAAAGACTCCGTCACGGTTGAGGTCGAAATTGGTTACGATGTTCTGAACTTCCCCGCTATCGGCAAAAATGATGACGCCAAGCTGATTGCCATTCAGGATCGCGGATAGTACTCGACTGCGCGTGCGGACGCTAGGTCGGGCAACCATGCTGAAGCGGAACGTCTGCTTTACATCACCCCAGGATCTTCCCAGATCGGTCGTTCGGTTTGACGGGTCAGAGAGCACTAGCGGGTCGGGTCCATTACTTTCCGGAGCGTCGTCCCGAGCCGTAGAGAAAGTATAGCTCGCTCCCAACTGAAACCCGCTCGAGTAGCGCTTGTTCAATTGGATGAACAAGCCCTGATAATTGAGATTGCCTGATGCTTCAGCCATCAATATCGTTCTGAATTCCGGAAACTGCCTATCCGTGCACGGGTTGACGTTCACGTTGCCGTTTGCATTGACCGAGAGCGAACCATAAACCGGCCTTCCGTCCGCCAGCTTTCCTCCTGTCGGACGGCAATTTATGTTTCGATAGACCGGAATGTGTCGGGCTATTGAACGCAGGTACCCGACCGTGACCGAAAGGTCCTCAGCCAGCGCCTGTTCCAGCTGTATATTTGAATGCAACGCATACATCGTCTTGAAGTCAGGAGACACCGCATCGACGTCCCGCGCCAGAACGGAGCCTTGTGGAAGGGTTCCAAGTCTGTTCGGAAATTCAGGGCCAAGAAGCGACCCGGCTTGGAACGTTGAGCTGAAAAAACGGGGATCACCATTGTTCTGCGTTGCCCGACGATACAGCCGAAGCATCGGCGGATCGTAATGAACCCCGCCGCCAGCACGAACAACGGTCCTGTATCTGCCCTCGCGCAACAGATAGACAAGGCCCAATCGAGGGCCGAGATTGTTAGTGTCCGTCTTAAATTTCCTAGAAAATTCAAGCGGCGAATCAGGTGAGGCTCCGGGCGGGAGATACAGGTCATATCGCATCCCTGCTGAAACCTTTAACCTTCGCGTTAGCTTCCATTCGTCCTGGAAAAACCCGTTTAGAAAATAAGCATTGAACGGCGAACTCGGCTCCCCGAAGCTCTCCTGATAACTGCTGTAGCTTCGCCGATTAGATCCGTTTACAGCGTCACGATACGCCTGAACCGAAGAGAACGTATAAGTTGCGGATACGGGAAGCAGCGTGGTGTCACGGATGATAAGAATGCCGCCGCCTGCCTTGATCAGGTGTCGGTTGAATGATCTGGTAACCGCATCTTGAAAATGCATCAAGGACTGGTTCGTGTCGATAGCACCAAGGCCGGGCGGAGGCCCAAGATTCGCAACGTTCGGGATCGCCACGCTAACACCCGTGCCGGTATATTCGTTTGCCCGAAGGCCGGTGATCCGCTCGACGCGCTGAAAGCGGAACTCATTGAAAAGACTTTCCGACAATTCAGAAACGGCTTGAAATCCGAAAGCCTGATCCCAGCCGTACCTGTCCGAAGAACGCTCGGCCGTATTGATACCGCCCGTGCCTCCGTTTCTTAGATCAGCATCGAATCGGTTGTATCGAAAGGCCATGCGGGTTTTGCCGGTGAGGTTTACATCGGTTCGCAAGATCAAATATGGGAACCAATCCGTAACGCCTTCAGTATTTGAGAAGATCGTCGGCGACAGCCCGGTAGCCACAAGTGAGTTCCGATTGGCATCCGAGATACTAAACACGGGGATCGTCTTTCGAACAGTCCTTTCGTATCCGGCAAAGAAATGCCAGCGGTCTTTTATTATGGGCCCGCTGACGGCTGCTGTAGATCCAAATCCATCAATATTCGGTTCTTGAGATCCAGGCCTAAATCCAACGGGTTTCGCTGACAGCGATGCCGGACGCCAGAGGACGGTCACGGAGCCTCCGACCCGATTTGAGCCCGCCGGCGTAACTACATTGACGACGAGCCCGGCGGTGTTCCCGAACTCAGCAGAATACCCGCTCGACAGTAGCTGAATCTCCTGTACGAAAACTTCTGAAACAAGCGTAAGGCGAAATCCGGCGACGTCCGAATCATTGTTGTATCCGCCGTCCAAACCGTACGCAGAGCGCCTAAGGAGGCCGTTAGAAGACAGGGGCACCGCCTGTGGCCCATTCACGGTCCTGCCGGTCACGCCAGGCTGCAGCAGGGCATAATTCAATGGATTGCGTGAGACCAGAGGAAGATTGTTCACCTCACGTGAATTTATCTGACGGCCGACGTCGAATCTCGAACCGTCGGCAATAGCCGAATCAGATGTCACGAGGACGGTCTCGCTTGGGTCTCCTGCGTCAAGCGAAAGCACTAGTGAAACTGTTTGGCCAGCAGAGAGAAGGATCCCCTTTTGCTCGAAGTTCTTAAAGCCCGTGTGACTAACGGTGATGGAGTAAGTGCCGAGTGGGAGGATAACAAAACGGAAAGACCCCTCGTCACTGGTGATAGAAGAGCGTCGAGTCCCATTTGAGGAATTGACGATCCTTACCTCGGCCCCATCAATTACCGCCCCATCTTTATCAACTACGATACCCTCGATCTGACCGTCCAACGCCTGCGACTGTGGAATGGCCGTGATCGTGAAGAATAGTAGACAGCTGATGAGCAGCGAGCCAGGGACAAGCCTCGGGAAACTCCTCATAATCAGATCAGACCTAGCTTTTTCAGAAGGGTGCGATAACGAGGCTCTTCAAGAAGCTCGTCAAATATGGGATTCGCGTAGAACGTAAGACGCCTGAAAGATCCTTTCTTCTCGGATTCTTCGAGCAGATCGATCGCTTTCTGGCGGTCGCCGAGCATTGCGTATGCCTCAGTCAAACTCACGCCGGGACTTCGGTTCGTAATGCCTTCCATCTGCTGGCTGATTTCCAGATTCTTCCGCAAAACACCCGGCCAGCCTGACGACGCATAGGCAGTGTCATAATCTACGAGAACCTCAAGAGGCGTTCCGCCGCGTTCGATGAAGGTGCGAAACTCCTTGTAGGCGGTTTCCAAGTCTCCCTTCATATAATGGGATCGCCAGAGCAACCCAAGCCCCGATCTGAAATTCGGATCAAGATCAATAAGCCTTCTAAGATGAAAGATCGCCTCGTCATATTGTCGGGCATGAAAGAGAACCTGGCCGAGCACGCGGTTTGCGAAGGCGGAACCGGGCTCAAGTTCCACGTTCTTTCGCGCATGCTCGACTGATTCGTCATATCGGCGATGATTCATCAAAAAGAACGCATAGAACCGACGGGCGTGAGCAGATTGGGGATCAAGTTCTATCGACCGGCGATGAGCGGCATCCGCCTCATCAAATTTGAATTCGAAGGTGTCCTTGACCTCGCCAAGCATGGCGTAGGCGTCCGAGGAATTTGGATCAAGACGAAGAGCGGTGTTGATCGCCTCCATCGACCGTTCATACTCTTCCCTCGGCTCGCCATTCAGAACCATCGCACGCGAGCGGTGGGCATAGGCTTTGGTCGCGAAAGCCTTAGCGAAATTCGGATCCAGGCTGACTGCTCGATCAAGAAGTTCAAATGCTTTAGGTATGTCCTTGGCAGTCCGCTTGTCCAGCAGGTACGTAGCTTGAAGAACCAGGTAGTATGCTTCGTCGTTCGCCGTGCCCCGCGTTATCAGCGTGTCGCCCGCCAGTGAGCCAAAGCGCTTGACCACGGCACGGCCGATAGACGATGCGATCGCGTCTTGAGTCTCAAAAGCATTTCCGATCTCGAGTTCGCTTCGGAAAGTGTCTTCAACAGCTCCGCTTTCAACGTTTACAAGCTGAGAGGTAACCCGGACGCGCCCGTCAACGATCTGGTACCGGGACGCGAGCACATAATCGACCTTCTGCTCACGCCCGGCGAGGACAACATCATTTCCGGTTAGGTCGAGAAAGTTCCAGGTCGAGCTGATCGGCCGAACAGTCAGCCCTTTTGCCTGACTTAGCTGTGTCACGATCCCATCAGCGATCGGCAGTTCAAAGTTAGCCTCGCGCTTCCCGCTGCTCATCGGCTGAAGCGGCAGCACCGCGATCGATGCCGGCTTAAGCGCTCTATTCGGCCGGTCGAAGGCCAGCAATGCCGTAAAGGTCAGGGCGACGACGCACGCGGTCGCTACCAACACGTATCTGGGAGTTCTGATAGGTGCGTTGGTCCGGAGTGAGTTGTGGTGATCTTCATCAGCCGCTGCTCCGAGTTCCGAGGCCAAAGGAATATGTTTTCCTATCGACGCAGCCTCGACAGGAACAAGGTTTACGGCCTCTTTCTTCCTCTCGACCGGGGCGACAAATCGATATCCCTTTCTCGCGATCGTTTCGATGAATTTATTCTCGGCCGAATCCTCGCCGAGGATCTTACGCAGTGTATGGACAATGCGGGAGAGGTTCGCCTCCTCTACGAATGAATCCGCCCAGACCGAGCGCATGACCTCGTCTTTCTCGACCAGATGGCCCGCGTTTTCGACCAGGTGCAAAAGGACGTCGAAAGCCTTAGGCGTGATCGCGATCTCGTCGCCCAAGCGAAACAATCGCCGCTCACGAGGTTCTAAGCGAAAGCCCTTAAACTCATAGAAATCGCCCGTTTCGCCCGCCATCTTCCCGTCCGAGAAATTTAGGAGAAATTTGGGAATCTTTTCCAAAGACATGCACGCCTCCAAACGTCTAGATTGTCACTTGAAACGACAAGTATCGCCGGTTGCCATGCAGCGTTCGGTGAATATCCGGAAGAATTTCCGAACATTATATAGCAACCGGCGGCCATCTTCACAAGATTTTTTTACCCCACTATGAAAGCCTCATTCGTCACGAACAGCCGTTTCCCGAGACTCGCGGGATCTCTCAAGGCCATTGTCCTTTGCTCCGTGCTATCGGTGAGCGTTTTTGCCGCCGGTCAGCTAGATCCGACGTTTGCAAACGGTGGTATTCTCCGTTCAGAGGATGGGTCGATCGGCGGCAACATAGCCATCCAATCCGACGGCAAGATCGTACTCGCATCGACCACGATCGTGCGGCTTAATCCTGACGGTTCGGTCGACGGTGGCTTTGGCTTAGGCGGAACCGTCTTTCTGCCTTTTCAATATAGCTCGATCGTCCGAAAGGTGATCATCCAGCCAGATGGCAAGATCCTCACGGCGGGAAGTACTTATCTCAACGGCCTTGATTCCGAGATCCTGGTAATGCGCCACAATCCGAATGGGTCGCTTGATCCCAGCTTCGGCATCAACGGTGTGGTTCTGACCAACTACGGCATCGGCTTTGACGAAGCAAACTCAATAGCTATTCAAGCTGACGGAAGGATCGTGGTCGCAGGGCGGACCACCGCGAACGGGCTCGATTCCTCATTCGCTATAGTGAGGTATGAGGCGAACGGCTCTCTCGACCCATCGTTCGGGAACGGCGGAAAGGTCCTGTCGAACTTTACGGCATCGCACGATTCAGCAGCGACGATCCTCGTCCAACCTGATGGAAAGCTGGTAGTGATCGGATCACTAGCTAATGATTCGGATTCGGCGATCTTACGATACAACGCCAATGGGTCTATCGATACCGCATTCGGATCCGATGGCTCCATCTCACCACCGATCTTCGCCGGTGGAATTGCGTTACAGATCGACGGAAAGATCGTCGTTTCGGGAAGGAGCCCGAGCTCCGATGGAGGAACTTTTGCGGTCGCGCGCTTAGGGCCTAACGGTTCGCCCGACGCATCGTTCGGTGTCGGCGGCATTGTGATAGCGGCGTTCCCAGGCGGGCCGTCGGGCGCCGGGTCTATCAGCGTTCAGCCCGACAAACGGATAGTTGCAGCCGGTTGGGCCAGCGTCAATGGCAGATCAGCCTTTGCCGTTGCACGGGTCAACCCCGACGGATCGCTCGACAAACACTTCGGAGTTGACGGAAAGGTTACGACGAAGCTGACGAGTAACACTGACTATTTGGGATCGATAGCAGTTCAAAACGACGGAAGGATCGTGGCGGCCGGGATCATCGATTTCGTCGATTATGGAGACGACTACTTTCGTACAGCAATTGTTCGGTATGACGGAGGAGAGTTTCGATCGACTCCGTTTGATTTCGACGGCGACGGGCGCTCAGACACCGCCGTGTGGCGTCCGTCGAACGGTGTCTGGTACCTGAACAGAAGTTCCCAAGGCTTTACTGCGATGACTTGGGGCGTATCGTCGGACAAACTCGTTCCGGCGGATTACGACGGCGATCGAAAGGCCGATATTGCTGTTTGGCGACCCTCAAATGGCACGTGGTATATCGTCCGGTCATCCACTGGTGATCTTGTGACCCAACGGTGGGGCGAGCCAGGCGACATTCCGGTTCCCGCGGATTTTGATGGGGACGGCAAGGCTGACCTCACGGTGTTCCGGCCATCAAACGGCATATGGTACCGGATCAGTAGTTCCAGTTCGACTATCTCGTTAACCGCTTATGGCCAAAGCGGCGACAAGCCGGTAGTTGGCGACTACGACGCGGACGGCCGGGCAGACCTGGCTGTTTTCCGCCCATCAAACGGCACTTGGTATATCCAGCAAACTTCTGACGGATACGTGGTGCGGCAGTTGGGAGATAGTGGTTCCACGGCCGTCCCGGCTGATTACAACGGCGACGGCCGTATGGATCCAGCGGTCTACGACCCATTGCAGAGGCTCTGGAAAGTTCTTCGCCCGAACTCGCTTACCGACGAATTTCACTTTAGCGAAGCAGATACAATTCCGGCTCCGGCCGATTATGACGGTGACGGCTTTTCGAATCTGGCCGTATTTCGAAACTCAACGGGCGCATGGAATATTTCAGCAGCATTCGGCCTAGGTGACTACGCCGTACAATTCGGTCAGCCGGGCGATGTTCCGATCGCGGCGAGTTACTCGAATTGGTAGGTCAACTACCCTAAAGAATGAGAAAGGAAGGGAATGGTAAGGTTTTCCGAAAGACGAGGATCTCATTTCTTCTTATTCTAGATGGCCTGAAGGAGGAAACTGGTTTTGAACGGCCGTAAATTCTTATTCTGCTTTGGGTTCGTCCTGGCTATATTTGCTCCCGCAGCGGCTCAGCAACCTGCCAAGGGTAGCCCTGATTGCGTCCAAGATAGAGTGTTCTTACGTTCTGAGAGATCCCGACCGCACACGGCTCAACCGATGTCGCCGCAACCACAAGGAACCGAGGTCGAATCTGATGTCATCCGCGTCGAAACGGATCTGGTTGCCGTCGACTTCGATGTTCGTGACAAACGCGGGACTCCTGTTAAGAACCTTACTGCGGGCGATTTTCGTTTAGATGAAGACGGTGTTCGGCAGTCGATCGACGTGTTTGCCTTTGGTCGAGAAAGCAGCTTTCAACGCCGCATAATCCTTATCATCGACCACAGCCAAAGCCAGATCCCATACCTGGCCACTAGTATTGACGCCGCCAAAGTGCTTGTAGATCTCCTTGAACCAAACGACGAGCTCGCGATAGTAACCGACGACGTGGAACTAGTTTCTGACTTCAGTTCAGACCGCGGGCATCTTAAAGACCAGCTGGAACGTCTGCGTTCGAAGGCACTCGACGGGCAGTTTGGAAGGAGCAAGCAGCTCACGGCTCTATTAGCAGCCCTAAGGCAGCTATTCAGCGAAAATGATCGGAGACCCTTTGTGATCCTCCAAACAGACGGTGACGAATCGGCCGAATTTACGTTTCGCCGTTCGGTAAGCGTCAAAAGTGGCTGTCGCATGGAGACTGACTCTCTTGCCGAGATCGAAACCGAGATCGCTCGAACCAGAGCGACTGTGTTCTCGATAATTCCTGGAACCAGCCTAGATGGAAGTACAAAGAAACAGAGGCTGGAGAGATCTGCATTTGAACTAAAGGAAATTCATAGGTCGGCGGCGAAGGTCAGGAACATTCCCTACGAGGAAAACAGGACGGGCTTCACAAGAAAATACCTTAACAACTGGGTGGCAGGCCGTATCCGCAATTCCAGCGCGATCGAGCGAATTTCGTCAATATCGGGCGGCTCAACACATTACCTGGAAAGTCCCGAGGCGGCGACCGCCGTTTACTCACGCATTCTTGAACAGATGAACGAACGATATTTGATCGGATACTATCCGACAAATACCAGAAGCGACGGCAAACTCCGTAAAATAAAGCTAAGCCTGAGACCCGGCCTTGAGTACCTGATCTCCGGAAAAAGTTCCTATCTTCCGATCAAAAGGTGATGTCACTTTTTTGGTCAGTAGTTCGAAGCATAACTGCATAGGTCGTCCACGCCCGTGTTCCCGCCGCAAAAAATGAGTACTACCTTGCTTTGCGGATCGAAGTTCTCTCTCAGACGCAGGGCGGCCGAAAGAGTGCAGGCAGCGGCAGGCTCGGTAATTACCTTTAGGCGCTCCAGGATAAACCGCATTGCCTCTACCGCTTCCGCGTCCGTCACCTCGGTAACGCTCTCAAGAAGCTCGCGGACAAGTTTGAGCGTAGACTCGGTCACGAAGGGGGCTCCGAGAGTTTTTGCGATAGAAGTGATAGCAGGAAGGGTGACCGGCTGCCCCGCCGCGAGAGCGAGGGCCATCGCATTCGCTCCATCAGTCTCTACACCCCAGACACGGATCGAGCCGTTCGAGCCTTTCAGTGCAACTGCTGAACCGCCGGCGAGTCCTCCGCCACCTATACTGACGATGACGTCGGTCACATCCGGCAGGTCCTCGAATATCTCAAGGCCGACAGTTCCCTGCCCGGCAATGATCAGCGGGTCGTCAAACGGATGAAGGACTATCCGGCCTGCGGCACGATAACTTTCCATCTTACGAAACGCATCGGCGATCGTCGGATGGGTTTCGACCCTCGCACCGTATCCACCGGTCGCATCCAGATAAACCTGCGGAGTATTTTCCGGCATTACAATAACAGCGTCAACGCCAAGTTTGCTCGATGCATACGCGACTGCCTGGGCATGATTGCCCCCGCTTACAGCAACAACGCCGCGGGCGCGTTCCTCGTCAGACATGTTCAGCAGTTTGTTGAAAGCGCCGCGGACCTTGAAAGCTCCGGTCTTTTGGAACATCTCATACTTTACGTACACATTAGTTCCAAGAAACTGGCTCAACGAATTGCTCCGTTCGAGGTGCGTTCGCCGTATATGGGGGCGAATCAGTTCCTGCGCACTGCGGATATCTGAGATGTCGACCGCGTGCTGCGGATCATGGGCTGCCTGAATGTCCATACCGGCTAATATATCATTCCGGCAAAGGATGGTGAGAATACGTTGACCGCGTTGCTCAATCCGCGGTTGCTCGCTACCATGTAACCGATGGCAGACCAAGAGTTAATGACCGAGAATGAGATCCACGCGTTTGGTGTCGAGATCGTCTTCAAGCAGCTTGAAAAAGACGGCTGGGTGATCCAGTCGGCTGACGTCGAAGCCGACATTCGAAGCGAGCCGCAGATCGTCGCCCAGAAAGACGGAGAGTTGGCCTTCTTTGTCGTACGTACCGGTGTCTATCCAGGCCGGGGACGCTTTGAGGAAGGCCAGGAGGCCTTCAACGATCTTGTAAGGCACGCAGCCGAGCATGGTGCATCGTGTTATTTTGCCAGTGTCGGCATTGCAAACTCGAATGGTACGAGCGACGAAGAAATGGCAGTTCCCGTTAAAGGTGTAGCGTTCAATGTACAATTCGATGGGCTGATCAGAATGTCTTTGCCCGAATGACACGATATCCGATATCGCAGGCGCAAGAGAACGGCTGATCGCTTCTCTTCAAAAAACCAGCCGCCCCCTTCGCATCCACACCCAGAGGTATGGAATTCGTTAGATTTTTCTTTGAAAAACGACGAATAGCCGAAGGTTTCCGCAGAATGCGATCAGGCGATAAAAAAAGGCTTCCTTCCGAAGAAGGAAACCTCTTTGGATAAACTGATCCCGACGTTAGGCTGCCGTTCGTCCCATCACTAGTCGAACGAGCAGAAGAAGGAGAATTGCACCGATTATCGACATGATCCATCCGGCCGCATAGTTCTCTCCCGCCCACAGACTCCGGGCGATAAATCCCCCTACAAAGGCACCGACTATTCCCAAAACGGCAGTCAATAACCATCCCAACGGACCATCAGGAAAAGCCTCTTTACCCGGCAAAAGAAATCTGGCAAGAATGCCCACGATTAACCCACCAATAAGCTGACCGATCATAAAAGTCCTCCTTTGAAACTTTTCTAATTAGTACGGATATCTATCTTTTACACCCTTTGCACTTCTAATACAAGCACCTTTTTTGCCGTTTAGCGCGGCCAAGTCTGCGGCACAGAGATTGCTTCCATAATCGACGAAGTACCTATTTCTAATTTATTGGAGAGAAATATATGTCAGAAGAAAACGGAACTGGAAGTAACTTTATCTGGGCTTTGGCTACGATCATTATTGTCGCGATGATCGTCGGAGCACTTTATTATTCGGGTTTCTTAAGTGGAAATAAGAAGCAAACGATCGACGTTGAGATCAAAGCGCCAGCGGCAGCACCTGCGAGGTGATACTGAAAAGAAAAAGAGCCGGCTTCGAGGCCGGCTCTTTCTTTTTGAACCCCTAAACTCGGCTGTCCAAGTTGTGACGCTTTATCATTCCATAAAGCCGCGGTCGATATAATCCTAATAGGTTCGCCGCCGCCTGCTTGTTGCCTCTTGTACGTTTTAAGGCCGCAAGTACAACTCCGCTCTCGAGGCTATTGAAAACATCGCTCTGTTCCTCACCTTCCGCAGGCTCATCGAGACGATCGACAACCAATTTTCCGATCTCCTCAAACAGCGCATCTCCCGTAAGCCCCGGCTGTAGCGAGCTGCCATTGTGGTGAATAGCAACTTGAGCCTCAACAGGGATTGCAGCATGAATGCTCGATATAGGAACTTCAACAGCAGGCGCAGACGGATCCAAACGAATATCCAGGGAATCGATCGTATCTGACTTACTGAGCAAGATCGCTCTTTCGATGACGTGTTGCAGCTCTCTGACATTGCCCCGCCAGCTATAGTTGAGCATTTGATTGTAAGCGGTTTGCGAAAAACGGATCTTGTCTCGCTTGTACTTCTCGCTGTAAACCTCAAGGAAGTGCTCGGCCAGCATCGGCACGTCTTCCATACGTTCCCGCAGAGGCGGTATCTTGATCTCTATCGTGTTGATCCGGTAATAAAGATCTTCCCGGAGATTTCCGTCCTGAATAGCCTCGAACGGAGTTCGATTGGTTGAACAGATAAGTCGAAAATCCGCTTCCTGCGGCCGGTCGCTGCCGACCCGATAAAATACCTTCTCCTGAAGAACACGAAGCAACTTTGGCTGAAGGTCGATAGGCATCTCACCTATCTCGTCAAGCAATAGGCTGCCGCCCGATGCCTGCCCAATAAAGCCCACTTTGTCGCTATTTGCACCTGTGAAGGAGCCCTTAATATGCCCGAAAAGCTGTGATTCGATCAGGTCTTTTGGCAGAGCCGAGCAGTTCACCTTAACAAAGGGTTTACTCGCGCGCAGGCTCTTGTAGTGGATAGCGTTCGCGATCACTTCCTTACCTGTTCCGGACTCGCCTAGGATCAAAATATTTGCATCAGATTCTGCAACGTTCTCAATGATCTCGTAGATATTCTGCATCGAGCGGGCACCGCCGATCACGCCTTCATAAGATGTACGACTCGTCAGCCGGCCACGCAATTCTTCGATCTCCCTGGCCTGCCGGGAGTTGATCAGCGTCTGCTGTTTGCGCTCGACCGCATTGCGGACATCGACCATCAATCCCTGGTAATTTCCGTCCTTTACTATGTACCCAAACGCACCGACACGTGTGGCTTCGATCGCCTTTTCCGCCGAGTCTTCGCCGGTCACAAGGATTATCTCAGTGGCCGGCGAGATGGATTTTGAACGCCTTACCATCTCGATCCCATTGATGTCGGGTAGATTCAGATCGGTTAGGATGACGTCATACTCATTCGACTTCGCAAGTTCCAGTCCTTTCGAGCCCGTTTCGGCGCTGTCAACCGTGAAGCCATCCGAAGTTAAATGAAACGCCAGAAGGTCCAACGCCAGTTTATCGTCATCAATGATCAGGGCTCGATTTGCCATCGTATTTTTCAACTCTTGAGGGTTTTCCATTATTGTATCAAATCAGGACGCCGTCTGAGGGGTCTCTTCAACCAAAGTAAGATCTATGCTTCGCAAGGACAGGAAAAATCCAGAAGGAACTGATACAGCAGGGCGATTCCGACAGATTTCCTGCTCCTTACAGAGCTCGAATAATATGTGAGGCAATGGACGTGCCAACTATAAGGACGATCCTATATTGTTGCGAACGCAATGGTTAGCGTGCCGATGCCCTCGTTTCATTTACAATGTGTACCTTTTACGTACATATTCCAGGGCTTGCCCCTGAGCCTAAACCAGCCCCAATAGCGTATTGCTTTCATACGTTCTTCGACGACAGAATTTAGGCTCGGCCCGTAACGTTAGCTTGCTCAACACTTCTGAGCTTTGAGATCGTTGGCACGGCATTTGTAATGGATTCCTGTGTGAGCGTCTTATGTTAGAAACTTTAATTATAATTTTATTGGTGCTTTGGCTCTTGGGAATGGTCTCTGGCCAGAGTTTGGGTGGGATGTTATGGCTTCTGCTGGTCGTCGCAGCAGTTCTCTTTGTAGTTCGGCTCGTAACAGGACGTCGGACGACCGTGTAGCATAATCTAGAAAAGCATTTGTTATCTTAATTTGGTAAACTAGACTCCGTTAACTGAAATTGTTTGCGGGGTTTTTTCTATTCTCGGTATGCGACTCACCGCTTGCCGAACAAATCGTCAATCTATGGATGCCATGAATGCATCAGGTTCAAAGGGAAATCGACGTGGTTTTACACCGGAAAGCATGACCATCTTTCTGAACGTGTTCGATTTCTTTGGAACCCTTGATAAAGACGGCCGCGTGCTCACGCTCGAAGGCCGAATTTTCAAGGAGACGAATACTGACCCGGCCCTCCTCCTTGGCCATGTCTTCTCGGAAACGGTCTTTTGGCAGTCTTCTGAAGTTACGGCAAAGCTGATCGAAAAGGCGATCGCCGACGCTGCCAATGGTGAGAATTCGAGATTACTCATCGATTTTCGGATCAGTGCTGACGAAAAAACTGCGATCGAGGTCATGGTTCAGCCGATCGGAACGGAGGAGGGCAGGCACGAGATCTTCATCGCAGGCCAGGCCGTTTCCGAACACCGAACTCAACTCAAGGCGCAGAAAGGCACCAGTGAGGAGCTGTTGTTTGCTGCCGAGAACGCCGAGATCGGCCTTTGGTTCTGGGATTTTTCTGAGAATCGAATACATGCCACTCCACGCTGTAACGAGCTGTTCGGCTTGCCCGCACACGAGTCGTTTCGATATGAGGACTATCGAGAGGCGATTCACCCCGAAGATCGGGATTTTGTTGATAGCTTCTTGACCACTTCGCGGATCGAGGGCTCAAAATACGAAGAAGAGTATCGAGTATTGTATCCCGATGGTTCGATCGAATGGCTTTGTTCGGAGGGAAGGTCGTTTCTGACAGAGGACGGCCAACCGCACAGGATGACGGGAGTCGTTCAGAAGATAACTGAACAGAAAAGAGCAGGAGACGAACTCAAAAAAGTTCACGAACGGGAAAGGAAAGCTCGCGATGAGGCGGTAGAGGCTAATCGATCCAAGGATTTTTTTCTCGCATTTGTTTCGCATGAACTGCGTTCGCCGCTTAACGCGATACTAGGCTGGGCCAAGATCCTCCTTTCTAAGGACCTCGATGAAAGTACACGGCGAACGGCCCTCGAGACCATCGAACGAAGTGCCAGATTCCAGACAAAACTGATCAATGACCTTGTCGATTCCGCTCGGGTCGCTTCCGGAAAGCTGAGGCTCGAATACCGCCCGACAAACCTTTACGACATCGTCCGAAATTCCTGCGAAGCCCAGAAACCCTCAGCGGATGCGAAGAATATAGAATTTCAGTTTCGCAGCACTAGTGAATCTATTCCGCTGTTTGGGGACTCAAATCGCCTGCAGCAGGTCTTCGGTAATTTGATCTCAAACGCGATAAAGTTTACGCCTGAAGGCGGCGTGGTGTCGGTCGATATTCAGACGCTCCCCGATTCGGTCAAGGTTCAGATCACAGACTCAGGTCACGGAATTGATCCGGTCGCCTTGCCGTCAATATTCAAACAGTTTTCGCAGGGCGATATCGACCAGGCCAAGACGAACGTTGGCCTCGGCTTAGGTCTGTCGATCGTAAAGATCCTCGTGACCAAGCACGGCGGCGTGGTCCAGGCAGAAAGCGATGGCGTGGGGAAAGGCTCCAAATTTACGGTGACGCTGCCCTTCACTGAAGGGACCGTGATTCCTGCACCGCCGGAATCGAATGCTTCGCCCCTGCTGCAGGACAGGCCGCTGGACGGACTGAACATTTTTATTGTCGAGGACGATGCCGATTCGCGCGAAGTTTTGGAATTATACCTGGATCAAAACGGGGCGGCGGTTAGAAGCTTTGATTCGGTACGTGGAGCGATCACGGCCTTAGCCGAAGCACAAACTCTCCCGGATCTCATCGTTTCAGATCTGGGTATGCCTGACGAAGACGGTTACTCATTGATAACTAAAGTTCGTGGCCTCTCACCGGAACGGGGCGGAGCGATCCCGGCTATCGCCCTGAGCGCTTTCACATCAACGGAAAGCCGAGAGAAGGCATTATCGCTGGGATTCAACAAATACTGCACCAAGCCCTTCGAGCACGAACAGTTGATCAATGATCTTCTTGAGATCGTCGGCGACCGCACCTAGAGAACTTTTCTCTACCCGAAAGCGAAACGCGAAACTGAATACCCGAGGGCGAACACCACGCCAAAGATAAACTTTTCGTATTCAAACCAACTTGCAGCCCGGATACCGCGGTTGATAAGCCAACTCACTATCGTCAACGAAAATCCCGCGACTACTGGTGAGACAACAAAGTAAAGCAGCGGAATTGCAGGATTTACGAAGCTTATTTTCGGAAATACTAACAAGCTGAGAAAGCCGAGTAACGCTCCGAAAATTGCGTAGGCAGTTCCGATAAGGATACGGTTGGTTGACTTGGCTGAAAGCCGTTCAGCGGTCGAATGGAATCCAAATTCGAAGAGTACTTCGCCGATCAGCGCAAGGATCCATTCAAAAACCACACTAACGATCAATTCCAAAATGGCTTCTATCATCGGCTAAGCCTGGCTTATCCATTTCCATACTTCCGGGATCGTTGCTCGCTTGCCGTACATCAACATCCCGACACGATAAACGCGCGAGGCGACCCAGACGAGTCCGGCTATCGCGGCGACATTGACCGCGATCGAAAGGGCGATCTGCCAAAACGGCGGCATCTCGGCTAGAATACGCACGGGCATCGTGATCGGAGCCAGAAACGGTGCCAGCGTGACCCAAAACGAGAGCGATGAATTAGGATCGCGGATCACCGCAAAACAAAAATAGAACGCCGCCAGCATTATCATGATCGGCGGAAAAGCAAACTGGCCGCCTTCCTGCACTGTCGTCACCATTGATCCTATCAGGGCAAAGATCGACGCGTAGATGAAGAACCCGAGAAGAAAAAAGATGAGAAAATACACGACCATAAGAGCCGTGATCGGCGGAACCGACGCAAGTATCGGCTGAAGATCAGCCTGAAGGGACAGAAAGCCCAGCAGGATCGCGGCGGAAGCGACCCAGATCCCGAGTTGAGTAAGCCCGGCCAGCCCAACTCCGACAAGTTTGCCAAGCATCAGCTCAAACGGCCTCGCCGAAGAGAACAAGATCTCCGCGATACGGGTTTCCTTCTCTTCTACGACCGCACCGAGGATCGTCTGTCCGTAGATCGCAAGCGTGATGTATATCATCAATCCAATAACAAACGATGCCGCGAGAACGCCATCGCTGTCCTTTTCACCACCTGCCTCGTCTAGGCCTTTCTCGTCGAGAATTACCGCTGCACTTAATTCAGACAACTTTTCTTCGCTGATATTGGCATCTGCGAGCCTCTGCGAGCGGACAGCGTCATTCAAGGCGTCCTTGAACGTATCGTTTGAGATGAAATCGGCACCTTTTCGCGAACGGAATTCGAATGTGGCTGCGGATGATTCGAAGTTCTCCGGTACGATCAAGTACGCATCGATCTCATCGTTCAGGATCCTTGCGATCAGATCGGTCCGCAACGCCTCGGTCGACTTGCCGGACGTCTTGTAGCCGACCAGCTTGAACGACTGCATGAATTGCGCCGCACTGCTTCGCATTTTTTCTTCTTGCGAAGCATCGATCTTGACAGAATCTCTGGCTGCCTTCTTGGCCTTTTCGACCATCCTCTCGGCTGACAAATTCCTCTCAAGTCTCGGCAAGATCTTCGCTGTCGGGTCGGCGATCGCGATGCGGGTCGGCTCGCCTTTCAGGGAAAAGATGATCAGGGGCACGAAAGCAAAACAGGCCGCGAGAAATGGAAGCAAGAGCGTACCGATCAGGAACGACCACTTGAGAACGACCTTTTTATACTCGTGTTTTACGACCGCTAAGAACTTACGCATTTTTGACCTTTTCGATAAATATGTCGTTTAGACTCGGTTCGGTAACCTCGAACTTCGAGATGACGGCACCAGATTCGATCAGAGTTTTCAGCAGCTGTTGCGGCGTCACCCCGTCGGCCAAGTGCAATTCCTGCTCGTCAGCGTGCGAGATCGCCTTTTTGACAACGCTCTTGTCGGCGAGCACTTTTTCAGCGTTGGTGCCGCGAAACGCGATCAGATTTGTACCGTAGCTTTCTTTGACCTCACGCAGGCTTCCGCCCACGACCTTTTTGGACTTGTTGATCAAGATAATGTCGTGGCAGAGCCGCTCGGCTGTGGACATAAGGTGGGTTGAGAAGATGACTGTCTTTTCCTGCGTCCGAAACTCCGACAAGACGTCGATCATGAACTCGACATTCACGGGATCAAGCCCGGAGAATGGTTCGTCGAGGATAAGCAGGTCCGGGTCATGCAGCACCGTCGAGATGAACTGTATCTTCTGCTGCATACCCTTTGAAAGGTCCGTCGTCTTCTTTTTCTTCCATTCGGCGAGGCCCATTCTTTCCAGCCAAAAATCGATCTTTTTCTCGGCCGTACTTCCTGAAACTCCCTTGAGTTCGGCAAAGTATCGCAGCTGGTCCGCCACCTTCATCTTCTTATAAAGGCCTCGTTCTTCAGGAAGATAGCCGATACGATTCTGAAGATTCGGCGAAATTCGTTCGCCGAACAACTCGACCGAGCCCTCGTCCGGGGCGGTTATGCCCACTATCATTCGGATCGTGGTCGTCTTTCCCGCTCCGTTTGGCCCAAGAAATCCAAACACCCTTCCCGCCCGCACATCGAAGGACAGGTCCTCAACGGCGGTAAAGTCGCCAAAGCGTTTTGTTACGTGCGAAACTGAGAGTGAAACGTTAGAATCCATAGGCGCAAGGCATCCTAAACATTCTGGCTACGAACGGCCTTAATTGCAATTCGGCAATCTGCGTTGGCGTCTCTGAATACGGCCTACTACCGCTCACGAACGAGCTTCGTGTATAGTTTCGTCTGGTCGAACGTATGGAAATATTCGTTTACAGGCAAGGTGCCGATACAGTCGAAGAAGGCTTTTCTTCCGACGAGCTGCCGGAGCTTCTCGAAGATAAAGACAATTTAGTTTGGGTCGATTTCCTGGGCGAAACGGCGGAGCAGAATGATCAGGCAAGGCGGATCATGCTCGACATTTTCCACTTTCACCCTCTGAATGTCGAGGACTGTCTTGAGACCCGCAACCAGCCAAAGGTCGAGGCATTTCCAGCCTATATCTATTTGATCATCCACGGGATCAAACCGGGCGAGACCCGCCCTGACAATTTCGCAACGAAGGAAATGGACTCGTTTCTAGGGGATAATTTCGTCGTCACATATCATACTCAGCGATTCCGAAGTGTTAAGTCCGTTAAAGAGCAAATTCGCGCGAGCAACTTTGCATGTAAAAGGGGGGCAGCCTACCTTTTGCATCAGATCCTGGACCTGATTGTCGATCTCTATATGCCGATCGTCGACGAATTCGACATGGCCATAAACGACCTTGAAGACAGGGTTTTTGAGATGAAGAACAACAATAATGCTGTTCTTGAGGAGATAATGGACCTCAGACGAAGCGTTGCCCGCCTGCGGCGCATCTCGACACGTCAGCTTGAGGTTCTGTATCGCATATCCCACGGTGAGTTCCCTCAAATACCCGAGCATATTCTTCCATTCTTCCGCGACGTACATGACCATTTGCAGCGCATCTCCGACCTTTCGGAAAGCTACCGCGAGTTGGTTGGCGGCCTCTTTGAAATACACTTTTCGGTAGTCGCCAATCGAAACAACGATGTGGTGAAAGCCTTAACCGTACTTTCTGCGATCATCCTACCGCTGTCGCTGATCGCAGGAATATACGGAATGAACTTCGAGAACATGCCCGAACTGCGGACACGAAATGGCTATTTCATTACTCTCGCGATAATGGTAATTGTTGCGGCGGTCCTGCTTGTCTATTTCTGGAGACGCGGATGGATCTTTCAAGGCGAAGAGGCCCCACTCGTTAAATCCAATGAGGAACGGCCGTCGGATAAATGGACGGACACCTAGAGAGTTTCAAGCAGACGCTGCACCTGGAGATCACCGAAACCATATACTCCGGCACGTTTCTGAAACTCGGGAAACAGAGTGTCGATCTCCTTAAGGCCCATACCCTTGAGTTCTCTAACAATGTCCGCCGGACGAGAGTCGATTTCTGCCGCTGCTTCGCAAACCTCTTTTAAGAAAGGAAAGCACGGAGAGCGATGATCGCCCAGCTGACGCAAGAGAACGGGATCGCGATCGCGAAACGCTGCCCAAAGTGCAGAGCCTGTATCGACGTCCTCCTTCGAAAATTGAGTCCGCGATTCGTAACATTCCACAAGACCTTCGGGGCTAACACTGCCAAACCCTTTCCATACATCATCCGGCGAAGTATTCAGTGGCTCAACGCGGTAAACCGATGCTGCGGTGCCTTTCAATAGATCGAGGCAGAACCACATATTTGTCTGACAAAACAGCTCGTATTCGAACCAGAGATTAACTTCATCTTCCGCCGATAGATCGATAAGCCTCTCAAGTTCATACGCAACGTGCTCTCGGTACTCGATCGGGTCGCCGCCGTATTCAACCGCCATAAAGTTAGACCGGGTGTCCCAGAACTCGTCCAGCGTCTCACCGGTCAAGTCGCCGACCACCAGGCATTCGCGACACACCACAACCTCACCTTCGATACCGGATCTCTGAAAATCGGCACTGAGTGAATCGCCTGGAAGAACATGGAGCTTCATATCGAAAGACTGATCGCGTAAATGACCGAAAGGCAAACGCCGGCATATGCACCCGCAAGAATGTCATCGGCGCATACGCCGATGCCGCCGGGCAAAACCTGGAGAGAATCTATCGGATAGGGTTTCCAAATATCGAAAAGGCGGAAGAGCAGAAAGCCGGCAAGTACGAATGGCCAGCCGATACCGAATGGAACAAATAGAAAGGTGATCAATTGGCCCATGACCTCGTCAACGACAGCCTCAGGCGGATCGGAATTGCCGAGGAGATGGGTTGAACGCCCGGAGGCCCAAACACCAAGTAGTACAAAAAGGAGAAAAACGGTCAGAAAAACCGCGATTGAGACGGCCTGAGCCTGAGCCGGAATGAAATGATGCATCGGCGCCCAATGACGCTCCCAGATCACATCGATCGAAGCGAACCCAAGGTAGATCGCGACTCCCACCATCGAGCCAAAAGTTCCCGGCATCAACGGAAGGTATCCGACGCCGAAAGTCGTGACCGCCAGCGACAAGTAGTCGAGCGGCCCTTCCGGCCTCTTCTTCTCTATGATGGTTTTCATCTTCGGAACGGCGAGCGACGAATAAGGTCTGATGAAACAGTCCGCTATTCGGTATTCGCTATTCGTTATTCGTAATTCCGAAACTGCCTTAAAATTCGATTCCCTGCTGCGCAAAGATCCCGGCGTGGAACGGGTGTTTGATCTCGCGCATTTCAGTGACGAGATCGGCGGCTTCGACCAGTTCCGGCGGAGCGTTTCGGCCGGTCGCAATTATGTGTAGATGTGGCTGAGCCGAGCGGATCGCTCCGATCTCTTCAAGCACCGAATTCACGTCCAGAAAGCCATAATCTAGCACATAGACCAGTTCGTCAAATACCAGGAGTTCGTAGGCTCCACTTCGCATCTTCTCGACACACAGTGCCCACGTTTCTTCGGATGTCTTTATGTCCTGAGCCTTGTCGTCGGTATCCCAAGTGAATCCGTCGCCCATCGTATGCACTTCGACCCCGAGCTTTTCGAGCGATTCATGTTCGCCGTACCGGTCGTGCCTCGACTTCATGAACTGGATCATGCAGCATTTTAGCCCGCGGCCGGCCGCTCGAACGACGACGCCCAAGGCGGCCGTCGTCTTGCCTTTCCCGTCACCGGTGTTGACCATCAGCAGGCCTTTGGTGTTCTCGCGATAATCTTCGCGACGCCACTTGTATCGTTTTTCTCTTTTTTCGGGCATTACGGGCTTTAAAGAATGTCTGGGGCGACTGTTATGTCGCCCGCTGCGATAGCCTCTGCACGCTCAACAGCTTCGCGGACCGCTTCAACTAATTCCGCTTCTTTCGTATCCCAATCGCCCTCGACCTGAAGGCCCGCCGCGTTCCGATGGCCGCCGCCGCCGAACTTTTCCGCCACCTTTGCAACATTGATGTCGCCTTTCGAACGCAGGCTGACACGGTATTTGTTCTCGGCAACCTCACGCATGTAGACGCCAGCGAGTATCTCGCGTGCTGCCAATGGAATGTTGACAAAACCATTGTTGTCGCCATCCACGGCCTCAGCATCCTGTCGCATCTTAAGCGTCTGTCTGAGATAAGCCACCTTGCCGCTTTCATCTCGCCTGACCGTTCCAAGCACCTGCCGCATCAACTCGATCCGCGACCAGGGATAGTTGTTATAGACCGCCTCGGAAATATCGGCAGGTTTAACACCAGCTTTGATAAGCTCGGAAGCGACCTTCAACGTACGTTCTGTAGTATTCGAAAAGTGGAAAGAGCCGGTGTCGGTAACGAGCGCCATATAGACGCATTCCGCGATCTCTTTAGTAACTCGGCCGCCGATAGCCTTGCACAGGTTATAGATCATTTCGCCTACAGCCGAGGCGGTCGAATCGATCCAATTTATTGTTCCGAAGTGTTCGCTGGTCGCGTGGTGGTCGATATTGACCGTGAACTCATCATCAAGGCCGGCAATTCCGGGGCGTTCCAGATCGGAGCATTCGATAACGAATATTGCGTCGTACTTGCGGTCAACTTTTTCGATATCGCGGATGCTATCGGCTCCGGGCAGGCTGCGATAGGCGAGCGGTACAGTACCGCGGACGATGACTTCGGCTGACTTACCCAGGCTCTTCAATAACCAGCACAGGCCTAGCGAAGATCCCACTCCGTCACCATCCGGTTTGATGTGGGTCGTGATGCCGAAATTCTGCTTATTTTCAATTAACTCAACTACTTGACTTTACACGTTAGGCGAGGGCTGTCGGGTGAGGGATAAGGGATAAATCTGAATCTCTGAATTCATACCTCATCCTTCGGCCCTCATCCCTCATTGACCGTCCTATCCTCAAATTCACCCTTGGC
>JANNNS010000077.1:0-7208 GCA_031398645.1 Acidobacteriota bacterium | reverse complement strand
ACGCTTCGCCACGCGATCTGCGGATCTTTGAGATCGTATCGTGTTACGGAGTTTAGATCGGCTGGTAGAAAGCTCATTGGGCTCCTTCCCGGCGCCGCTGACGGACCAATGCTCTCGCTGAGAACCTTCCCTATCTCGGGCTTGAGGCCAATCTTGAGATTGTCCTCAATACGCGAAGACTCGACATTCTTCGCGGACCAAGAAACATCAGTTACCGAATTTCTCGTGATCTCGGGCAGCACCCGAGCAATAAAACTCTGAACTTCTTCTTCTTCGCTGCTCGCCTTGGCTAGTGATATACCGGCTAGATTAGCGATCTGCGCAACTCCGTCCGGCGCTATGTAACCCGATGCGAGCAAATCGGAGGGCATTGAGTTGATCTTTGGATTCTTCGCAATGCTGTCGGTCTGGCCGTTCAGGACGTCTATGCATTTTTCAATGGCGGACTCGTCGTTCCCAAAAAAGAGCAAACTTCCACGGACGAGGGCGAATGCTTTTCGGCCGTCGTTTGCGGTCCAGGTGAAGTATTTGCCACCGTGCTTGTCGACTGTTTCGAGGAGGACTTCGCCGCCGTAGATGTCGTTAACGAATTCGCCAAGTTTATTCTCGGCAAAGCTCAAGGCCTGATAATTCCAAGCGTTTGTCTCGGCGACGGCTACGAAACGCGGCTTGAAATTGAGGACGGAATTTTCGTCGGAGACGGCTTCTTCACTCGTTTGAAAGCCGGTAACGGCGACCGACAGTCTGATACCGTTCAGTGCGGAAAGATCGGGTTTGTTATTCGCGAGTTCGAGAAATTTGGGGTTTGAGGTTATCGCGTCCAACGCCTTTCCAAGATCGGAGGTCTCTAGATACACAAGCGAATCGGCGGGAATTAATGTACGCGGGTCGGTGGTTTTTGAGCTGCAGGAAAGGAGTAGAAACAACGACAGATTGACACAGATAAACGCGGATATGATAACCGGCCTTTTCAAAAGCCAGGCTACGGGTTGGTTGCCCTTCCTTGAAAATCTGTTTTCATCTGCGTACATCTGTGGTTAAATCTCTTCCCATTCACTGCTGCCGAAGTTCCGTGCTACAATCCCGTCTCAATATGACCAATATCTTCGCAAATAACATCTTAGAGGGTAAAGTTGCGTTCGTTACGGGCGGCGGAACTGGTATTACCGGCGGCGTTGCACGCGCGTTTGCCGAGCATGGTGCCAAGCTGGCGATCACTAGCCGCAAGATCGAAAACCTTGAGGCGATGAAGGCTCAAGTCGAGGCCGATGGCGGCGAATGTCTGGCCGTAGCGGCCGACGTACGCGACTTCGAGGCAGTTCAGAACGCCGTCGCCAAAACGATCGATCATTACGGCAAGATCGACATCGTGGTCAATGGTGCCGCGGGCAATTTCTTGTGTGCCGCCAACGAACTTTCGCCGAACGGGTTCGGCACGGTCGTTGACATCGATACCAAAGGCACGTTCAACGTTTGCCGTGCGACTTTTGAAGAACTTCAAAGATCAAAAGGCCAGATACTAAATATCTCGGCCACCCTGCATTACCTGGCAACGCCCATGCAGATCCATGTTTCGGCGGCGAAGGCCGGCGTGGACGCCATAACCCGTAACCTCTCGGTCGAATGGGGCCGTCATGGCATTCGCGTCAACGGCATCGCCCCGGGTCCGATCGAAGATACCGAGGGGATCAAACGCCTGCTTCCCGAAGCACTTAAGGAGAAGATCACGAAACGAATTCCGCTTGGCCGGTTTGGCCGCATTGCCGATATCGAGAATGCTGCACTTTTCCTCACCTCGGACGCCGCAAGCTATATAAACGGCGTGACCTTGGTCGTCGATGGCGGACAGTGGCTTCAGGGCACGAGTTTGGGCTGATCCTAGGTTGGCCCTACTTCCCGCCCATGACAGCCGCGGCCTCTTCGTCCTGCGAGCCCTTCTTCTCTTTCCCTTCGCCGAGCACGGCACGAAGGATCATCATCTTTGCTAGTATCCGCACTTCTGACCGATCAAAGCGGCTGGTAAGGTCCCGGGTCTTTCGGAAATCTGCTTTGGCTAGCGTCCTAAGAGTGGCGTCCGCCATGCCGAGTTCGCTCGTGAGTCCACGCACCATCGAACCGCCGAATGCACCGACCTGCACCTCGCCGTCGTCTATCATTTCGCCGGCAACGTCAATAAACTCGCCGACCTTGATGAACGCCGAGAGAGTATCGTTTGCCCTTTGAATGGTCTCTTCAAGCAGCGGAAACGCCTTTTCCGGTTCAGCCTCGGCGTAACCGCTGGCCAACATCCATGTCAGCAGAAAGTCCTGATAATTTTTCGGTTGCGGATTTACCAGTGCCTGAGCCTCTTTCATTATCTCGGCTGCTAGTTCCTTGTCACCTGCCCTTGCAACGGTCGCTGCAAGTGTACTCAACCCGACGATCTTCTTGTCCTTGCCGGGCGTCAGCATCAATATCTTGCGAGCTTGGGCGACGATCTTCTCACGTTCTTCCTTTGGAAGCTGCTTGTTTGCCAGCTTACCCACATTCTCCGCAAGTTCTTTCTCAGCCTTCTCGCGATCCTGGCGTTCGCGTTCAGCCCTTCCATTCGAATTAGCCGCGCTCGCTACGGCATTTGCAGCATTAGCCATCACGTTCGCTGCATAAGCACGGTTGCTACCCCCGCCATAACGGCCCGAGCCTGTGTTCTGGCTTTTGAACTTCGCCCTGATCTGATTGGCCCGCGATGGGCTGTACTTCTCTATCGTACTGACATAGCCAAGTCCGTTGCCCGCCTCGCTGGTGTCGTTGAGGATCGCCTGAGCGAAGGCCTCGGCCAAGTCGCGAAGGTCGGCCTGAGTGAGCATGGGCTTCTTTCCGCCTTCCTTTTGCGAAGCCTCGAACGAATCGCCCGCCAAGCCTAGGAACGAGCTAACCACCCAAAAATTGTCGGATTCAAGCTTATCGCTTTTGAGCTTGCTCAACATTGCTGACGCCAGGTCCGCTCCTTTTTCCGGGTCTTTTGCATAGATCTTTTTCAGCAGGTCGATGTGCTGATAGTTCACGCCATCTTTGATCGCTTTCTTGGCAAACTCCGTTGCTTTGGCCGCGTTCGTCTTTGCGATCTCGGCCAGCAGTTGATTCTCAAAATACTCATCGCGGCTTTCCATCTGCTTGCGAAAAGTCGGATTTGAGATAGCTTGCAGGCTGTCGAAGTAGAACTGAAAAGCGAGTTCAGCGTCGTGTTCCGCCAGACTCATCGATATCTGCTGGCGAACCTGCATAGCTGTCTGGAAGCGGCGCATCAGGCGGGACTTGTCGCTGACATCGCCGAACATTCCGCCGCGATACGAGTAGGGCTGATCTTCCTCGCCTTCCGGCTCGCCGAATGCGTTCATCTGCATGTCGTACTGCATCAGCAATTCGCGAAAATTTCCAAAAGCCGTCAAATAGAGCGATTTCGCCTCTTTCTCGTCGTGGAACCACATCAGGCCCGCCAATTCGGCCGAGAAACTGATCCGATTCTCCAAAGTCCGCAGATTGTTCACATCGGCCATTGTTTCCCGAAGGAATGCGACGGCGTCCTTCTTCAAGGCTTCGGGATCGTCGGTCGGCTTTTTGTCGGTCAAAACCTGCCCGAACATTTGGGTCGTGAGGGCGATCAGTATCGCCAGTGTGGGAAATAGTTTGGTTAGTTTCATTCGGCCTCCGGAGGTCAGTTCGAATATGATAGTTTTGTTAGCGCCCATAAGTAAATAGATAGAACGTTACCGGACGAAAGTTTTTGCTTAGTTTCAAGATGCTGTTGATCATCGACAATTACGATTCATTCACCTATAACCTGGTCCAATATCTAGGTGAGCTTGGTGCCGAAATGAAGATCTTTCGCAACGACGAGATCAGCGTGGACGGCGCTGAAGAGCTTCGTCCCGAGAGGCTGCTTATCTCGCCCGGGCCGGGAACTCCCGACGGTGCGGGCGTTACGCTCGCCGTCATCGAGCGGTTTGCCGGCCGGATTCCGATTCTCGGTGTCTGCCTTGGCCATCAGGCTATCGGGCAGCACTTCGGTGGAAAGGTCGTTCGCGGGCCCGAGCCTGTCCATGGTAAGCCGGTCGTCATCAAGCACGACGGAAGGGGCGTTTTTACGGGCATCGACGGCGACTTCAACGCGGGCCGTTACCATTCGCTGGTCGTGGATCGTGAAACGCTCCCCGACATTCTCGAGATCTCAGCCGAATCACCCGACGGCCTCATCATGGCACTCCGTCATCGTGAACTCCCTATCGAGGGCGTCCAGTTCCATCCAGAATCAATCCTTACCGAGCATGGAAAAGTGATGCTCGGCAACTTTCTGGCGATCTGAACAGCTTCACTTTGTCCGTTCTTGTCCGGGCCGTGTCCGGGCTATGTCCGGAGTGCCGACCGGACATGCAACTAATTGCATTTATTGAACTTAGAGGAGCTTCATCAGCGATTTTGCGACTTTTTCGGAAAAAACTTTTCTCCGCACATTCAGTGCAGCAAACTCTATAAATTATCAAAGACCTACTTCGCCAGCCGTTCGGCGGGCGATACATTGTTGCATACTTCATACATTGAGGTCAATACATTATTTGGCGAATGCGGCCGAATTTCGGTAACCTCGTCGGTGTGAATGTCTTGTCACCTTTTGGGATCGCGTATGGCCGCATAATGGATGTGCGGAACCGGCTGTATGACAGCGGTAAGCTGCGGTCTCATTCCCTTGGCGCAAGGACGATCAGCGTGGGCAATCTGACCACGGGCGGTACCGGTAAGACGCCGCTTGTCGCGTTGGTTGCCGAGATCCTTGCGGCCGACGGCGAGAAAGTTTGCATCCTGACGCGCGGCTATGGGCGAACGGATCCGAAGAAACGCGTGCTTGTGTCGGACGGCGTCAAACTGCTGGTCGACGCGGCGGCCGGCGGGGACGAGCCGGTTGAGTTGGCCGGCAAGCTGCTAGGAAAGGCTTTAGTGGTCGCGGACGCGGACCGGGTTGCGGCGGCGGCTTGGGTGAGGGAAAAATTTGGGATAACGGCCTTTGTGCTCGATGATGGGTTTCAGCACCGGCGAGCGAAGCGGGACGTCGATATTGTCTGCATTGACGCGACAAACCCCTGCGGAAACGGGCAAATGCTCCCAGCTGGCGATCTCCGCGAATCCTTCAGCGGCCTTCGACGAGCCGATGCCATTGTTATCACGCGAGCGAATCTGGTTGAATCCACCGATGAGCTGGCAGAACGGCTAAGACGGCGAAACGAAACGGCCCCTATTTTTCTGGCTTCGACGTCGATGAAGGAGATCGTTGAACTGAATGATCTGCTTGCCACATCTCCCGTACAACCGGCAGATGTTGACCGCGTATTTGCGTTCTGCGGTTTGGGAAATCCAGGCAATTTTCGCCGACAGCTAGAAATCGAGAACTTTGAGCTCGCCGGATTTCGCTCATTCGGCGACCACCACAAATACAGCCAGGCCGACGTCGAACTGCTCATAATTGAGGCAAAAATGTCCGGTGCGACTTCCCTTCTGACCACGGTCAAGGATGGGGTAAAGTTGAAACACTTGAACTTCGAAATGCCGGTCCTAATTGCACGGATCGAAATGCGGATCGAAGGCGAGGAGCAGTTCCGGAAGCTAGTGATCGGGTGATGAGCGAAGGATTCCTCGATGGAATGCCGATGAACGCCGCTACGGCTCGCGGTCCTTATTGGATCTTTTTGTCGGCGGCCCTTTTTTGTCGCCCCAATAGAAGGCTCGGACCACCAGTACATAGACCAGGATGCTAAGGCCAAGCAGCAAGAAGAAAAATACGATGAGCCAGGCTGTTGGTGACATTTAGGTTTGCGGTTCCTCAGCCGGCTTCGTGGTCGATTCGATCATACCGACCACTAAGCCTTTGCCGCCTTTATGCTCGACGACGTGGCGGTAGAAGACCGTAATTAAAGCGACGATCGGAATAGCGAGAAACACGCCGGGAATGCCCGCGATCTGCTCGCCCGCGAGTACGGAAATGATGATCAGAACCGGATGCATGTGAAGCCCGCCGCGGACGATCCTTGGGTAAGTCACATAATCATGGATGACTCGGAGCACCACGAGGAAGATAAACACGTACAACGCCTTCCACGGATTGTCAGACAATCCCGCCGTTGTGATAACGATCAGGCCGATGGCGGCCGGGCCGAGCAGCGGCACAAACTCAAAGACACCGGCAAGAATTCCCAATAACAAAGCATACTTCAAGCCGAGAAAGTAAAAACCGATCGTGCACACCGTGCCGATAATAAAACACGAGATGAGCTGTGCGCGCGTGTATGCCGCAAGGGTCGTGTTGACGTCCTGCATCACCAGTTCGGCCCGCATTCGGTACGGCCCGGCGGGGAAGACGCGGAGTACGGCGAGCCGAATGAGATTGACGTCCTTGAGAAAGAAAAATGCGAGAACCGGGACAAGGATAAACCACGGAATATATGTAACGGACGCAAGCAGAAATGTTCCGAACCCGGCCGTTATTTTTTCGCCTATCATTACCGCCTGTTCATTGATTCGCGTCTGAACATCTTCCGGCATCCGAAGACGGTCGAATCGGCGATTGAGATCGTTAAAGCTCTGACGTATGTTTGCCGCATAGTTTGGCAGATTCGAACCGAATTCCTTTCCCTGCTCCGCCACCAACGGAGCTATGTTCGAGATCCCGAGGCCGAGCACTGTAAATACGACTGCGTAAGAAATTACGATCGCCAGAGAACGCGGCATGTACTTCTCGATTTGGCGGGACTTGAACGGGCGCCGAATTAGCTTTACCAGCGGATCGATCAGATATGCAAAAAAGATCGAAAGTACCAGCAGAAAGAAAAGGTAGGTTAGAGACGAAATGATGGTCGCAATAAACCCGCCGATGAATAGCAGGATCAGCGTGACCGCGACAATACGAAAAACGGTCGCAAATGAGGTGGCCGTACGATCAAGAGCAACGATGACGGGTTTTTCGACTGCCACTAGCTCTTCAGAATCAGCCGCAGGCCCATTGGCACTTGTCTTGTGAATGTCGTCGGTCATTTGTTTGCGGCGGGGGAACGCTCCGGTTTTGCAGTTCGGTCGACTTCGATCGGACCGCTGTCAGGCTTTGAATGGTCTTCCATTATGAAACGATCTGTGAGGTTCGCGATCGTGCCGGGAAGAAACGGAAAATTGGAGCCTATTATCAC
>JANNNS010000063.1:0-6198 GCA_031398645.1 Acidobacteriota bacterium | reverse complement strand
GACGGATCCGGTCGCCAGCAGCAAGTACCTGCGGTTGCTTCGGCGGCAAACGGAATGATTCGGCTGAAGAACGGGACAGTATGGTGCCGTTTGACGATCCGAGATCCTCTACAAGGAAATTGCTACCTTCACGCCAGATCCGGGCATGACGGCGCGAAATCTTTGTCTGTGGATCGTATTTTGAAAGGTCAACCTCCGGAAAGATATTGGACATCGGGTCACGCCGCCCAAGCAAATTGTCGTCTTTCTGCAGCGAAAATGCTGGAGCGCTTAACTCGCTTGTCCCTTCTATCACTAACTTGGCTGTCCATGCAGCCTGGGTGTAGATCTCTGCATGAACGCCGTGCTGAGCAATAGGTTGTTTAGCACCACAGAAAGCGCAGAACATATCGGTCGCGACGATCCGCTGGCCGCAGAAGCCACAGAACACGCTTTGATTCGAGAGGCTAACAGACGCCGGGACTTCGCTAACGCCATACGTGACGATACCCGACTTAAGCTTTACGAGGTGATCTTCCAGAACATCCCTCATCTCGGCTGCAGACCGAAATCGCTCATCGGCATTGTACTGCACAGCCTTCATGATCAGCCGCTCCATCTGGTCTGACAATTGCGGATTGATCTGACGCGGCCTTGGGTTCTTTTGAAAATCGAAGATCAGCAGTGGATTACTTTGCGGATCGGCTCCTGTGAGCAAGTGAAATATGGTCGAACCGAGACTGTAAATATCGGACCGCGGTTCTACATTTCCACTGAACAATTCGGGCGGAGCATAACCCATAGTTCCGACGGCCGTCACGCCCTTTTCTTCTTTTTGGCCGATGGATCGAGCAATACCGAAATCGATCAGCATCGCACGGCCTGAATTGCCGTCGATCATTATGTTCGAGGGCTTGAGGTCTCTGTAAACGATGGTCGAAGGCTGATTATGTAGATAATCCAGGACGTCAATTATCTGGATCGCCCACTCGCAGACGCTCTTTTCATCTATCTTCCCTTCCTGGGCTGATCGAAGGCGTGCGGAGAGGTCTCCACCCGAGATGTATTTCATCACGAGATAGAAACGGCTCTCCTTTTCGTCGTAGAAGTAATCGTAGATCGTCGGGATCGAAACATGGTCGAGCGATGACAAGATCATTGACTCGCGCTTAAAGTCATTTATCGCCTTCTCTTGCTGATCTTCCTCGATATGGGTCTGCACCATTTCCTTGACGGCCCGCAGGACGCCGCCAAGATTGTTATCACTTGCAAGATAGACCGCTCCCATACCGCCGCCGCCGATCTTACGGATGATCTCGTATCGGCCATTCAGAACCGTTCCTTCGGCAAGCGGCTTGAGTTTGGAGGTTTTCTTTCCGTCCGTGTCACCCACACCGATGCTATGTGAAGTCGATGCGATCACTTCTTCGGCCGGACTGAAGTCCCCCGCTTCTACCGGCGACGTTGGTGCGTCGAAGCGGATACTGCCGGGATGGATCTGCGTAGCAACGTCATCTGCCCTTTCCGTAGAACCTGGCTCCATTATCCGCACTGAATCGAACATAGATTGGGATTGATAGCTGTCGAACGAGCTCAAGTCGTCGGCGGGTTTGCCGATGCTGTCCGAGAGTATCAGCGGCGGAGGGATCTGTTCCTCATCACCCTGTAGTTCCTGCGGTGACACAGGATCCGATGTGATCGAAGACTCAGGCAATGTCACCGATTCCTCATCCGGAACAGCCGCTGCCTGAATAGCCTCTGCATCCTCAGCTAGCAATTCGTCTTCACGGTCTTTGACAGACTCTTCAAGGGTAGGTTCAGGCGAAGCCGCGGATACATCTTCTGTTGCGGGAGCTTCGACTTCATCATCTGGAATAACCGCTTCACCGTCTTTACCGATCTCATCTGCCAGGTACTCGGAAGTAGATGACGGCACAATGTTTCCTTCGGTTCTCGAGAAATCCGAGAGTATCGCCGGAGCAGGGACGTCGTCGAGAATGCCTTCGCTCTCCGCGTCAGTCAGATCAGACGGAGCTTCATCACTCGTAACTTCAACCTTTGAAGAAGACTCGGGTTCGGCCGGTTCGCTCGCCGAAACTTGAGCCGAAGGTGAAGCCTGTTTTGCAAGGGCTTGGGCCTCTTCCGGTGTGATCATGATGGTGCTTTCCATCGAATCATCGACAGGGGCTGGCTCGACCGCCGCCAGATTGATGCCGCAGTAAGGACAGAAAGCCTCGGCGTCGGTTACGGACGATCCGCATTCATGACAGGTCAATGATTTATTTGCGTCCAAAGCAGTTGAACCTCTAGTTAACGAATAATATGGAAACGCAGGAATGTCTTGCCAACAATGATCTCGTCGCCCTCGCTCAAAACCTGCGGACTTCCCGGCAAGAGCCGGCGTCCGCGATTAATGAATGTTCCGTTGGTGGAACCAAGATCCTCGATCATATGAATATTACCGCGATAGGTGATACGTGCATGACGACGGGACACCTTTGCATCCGGGTCATGGGCATCCAGGTCGACATCGGGGAAAATGCCATTGTCGGCATCCCATCTGCCGAGATATGATTCCTCGGTAGTCAACTGGAATTCCGTGTTAGCGGAACCTCCGCGTTCAATGATCAGCTGCCCGTGAACGCCTCCGTTCGAGCGGGATTCCACTTGATCGCCCTGTTCGGGGAATTCAAACGCCTTCTCGATGATCGGGGGTATGCCAACCGATGTGACCTGACCAGATTTCGGCCCGGAGCCGACGTCGGCGGCCAGGACGTTAAGCCCGGCTCCGCCGTTCGCTGCGGGCACCGAATCCAACCTGATATCCAGTCTTGTGCCGCACTCATCGCAAAAGCGCGACTCTTCCCGATTTTCCTTAGAGCACGTCTGGCACCTGATCATGTGGTTCACCGAGGCCGATACAGTCGAGCCGTATCATATAAGTTCAAACGACCTGAAGCCTAGTGTACCTGTTTATTCATTTTTCGTAAACGCCCAAGCGGGGTGACAGGAATCGACATAACACCAACAAAGCGTTACTCTTTAGCGTACCACCGTTACTTTTTTGAAACTTCAAAAAGAGAGGCGTCGTAATAACGGCTTGACGCGGAAGATCAATTCATTTTTCTGGTCTTTGTCTGGTTTTTTCGACCCCGAATACTGAGGATAATTTTGTATGGCCCTTAGCCGTAAGAAGAAAATAATCATTGGCTCATCGATCGCGGCACTTCTGGCGATCGTCATCATCGCAAGCGTTTTCGCTACCCGAAAGGACACCCCTGAGGTAACAGTCGTTAAAATCGAGTCGCGTCCCGAACTTCGATCGACGGTCACATCGTCCGGCGAGGTTCGGCCGATCCAGTTCATGAATCTCACGAGCGAGGTTCAGGGAAAGATCGAGGAGATCACCAAGAAAGAGGGTGACACTGTGCAGAAAGGCGAAGTTCTGGTGCGTCTTGACCCGAATCAGCTCGAATCAAGCACCGATGCTCAGTTGGCGGCATTTCAGTCATCGCAGGACGATGTCCGAGCGTCACAATCGCAGGTAACTGCCGCCCAGAACAACTTGGCGCAGGCTCAGCAGAGCCTGAACCAGGCTCAGGTGGCTGTTGATTCCTCCAGACAAGGCGTTATAACTTCGCAGACCGAGGTAGACCGGGCGCAGGTTGAAGTAAATGCAGCTCAGCGCGAAATGAAGCGCAATGAACAACTGCTCGAAAGCGGAGTCATCGCCAGAAAGGAATTTGATGAGGCCCGTGACCGGGTCGAGAACGCGAGAGCGTCTTTGGACACTGCGAAGGCTCGGCTTGAGTCGCAGCGGATCGCGGTAAAAGATTCGCAGGCTAGGCTTGCCTCGCAGCAGGTTGCGGTTCGAGACGCCCGCCGGGCCGTGGACACTGCGGGAATAAACGTCAATTCGAGTCAGTCTCGAGCAGACCAGCAGGCAGCTGTGCTGCGCGGATCCCGCAATCAGCGTGATAAGTCAGTCGTAGTCGCTCCGATCAACGGGGTCATCGCGGAGATCCCTTCCAAAGTAGGAACTTTTGCGGTCGCGGGCCTTTCGACGACCGCCCTTCTGACGATCGCCGATATGTCATCTATTAACGTCGAGGTAAAAGTCGACGAGACCGAGATCGACAAAGTTGCGGTTGGTCAAAAAGCCAAGATCAAAGTCGATGCATTCGGCGAGAACGAGATCGAAGGCGAAGTCCTTCAGAAGACGCCCCTTGCAGTAGGTAAATCACAGACCACCGGCGGACTTTCCACCAACATTAACGTTCAGGAAGCAAAGGAATTTCGGGTCGTCATCCGACTTGTGAATCTGAACGACGAGATGCAGGCAGCATTACGTCCCGGAATGAGTGCTACCGCGGTGATCACTACGAAAACGGCCGAGAATGTTATCGCGGTTCCCCTTCAGGCCGTTGTCGAGAAGAAGCCGGAAGACGATCGCGGCTCAAATTCTACTCCAAATGGGCAGCAGCCGTCGGAAAAACCTAAGCCGATAAAGGGTGTTTACGTGTTGGAGGGCAACAAGGCGAAGTTTGTTCCTGTTGAGACCGGCATTACCGGTGAATCGGACATACAAATAACATCAGGCCTAAGCGCGGGCCAGGAAGTCATTACCGGGCCGAGCCGTATCTTGAATACTCTCAAAGAGGACACGGTCGTCAAGAAGCAAGAAAAAAAGGACGGTCCGGCCAAGACCTAACGGCACCTTAGCATGTATAGATTCATGGAAAATGAGAACGGCGGAGCTGAGAAGGCACCCAAGGAAACCAATGGTTCCGACGAAAGTCTGATCCTGATGAAGAACATCTGGAAGACTTATCAGATGGGCGTCGAAGAATTGCACGCCTTGCGCGACGTCACGTTTCGCGTAAAAAAGGGTGAATATCTCGCTATCATCGGCCCGTCCGGATCGGGCAAGTCAACGCTGATGAACCTGATCGGCTGTCTGGATTCGCCGACCAAGGGCGAATACTGGATCAACGGAAATCTTGTTTCGCAGATGACGGACGACGAGCTCGCCCGGATCCGGAATAAGGAGATCGGCTTTGTTTTCCAGACCTTCAACCTGCTGGCTCGGGCGACAGCTTTGCACAATGTCGAACTTCCACTGATCTATGCGGGAATGCGGGCCGCTGAACGCAACGAGAAGGCCCAGGCCGCCCTCGCCTCGGTCGAGCTCGGCGACCGAGTGGGCCATCGTCCGAACGAGCTCTCCGGCGGACAAAGGCAGCGTGTAGCGATCGCGCGTGCTTTGGTCAACCATCCGTCGATCCTTCTCGCCGACGAACCGACCGGAGCTCTCGACTCAAAGACGAGCGTTGAGATCATGGCATTGTTCGAAAAACTTCACGCAGAAGGCAACACGATCATCATCGTTACTCATGAGCACGAGGTGGCGGAGCGGGCCCATCGAATTATTACCATCCGCGACGGCCAGATCGAGAAAGACGAAAAGATCAGATAGTTACTCTAAAATGCCGGCCTCTCATGAGTCGTCTTTCCAGAGACGCCTTACGTGATGGTCGGTTTTTTGCGCTGTTTTCCTTCCTGTTTAACACCCGACAATTAAACTTTGGCGAGTTTTTTGCGTATTAGCTGGCAGAAGGATTAGAATCCTTGTAAGCGATGAATTTTGCCGAGACACTAAAACTTGCGATGGCTTCGATCACGGCCCATAAGTTGAGGTCGTTCCTGACGCTATTGGGCATGATCATCGGCATGACGGCATTCATGGTCGTACTATCGCTCCTCCAGGGGTTCAGTGCCTACGTCGATGAAAAGATCGCAGGTATAGGTTCGACGTCGTTCACCGTTCAGCGTTTTAATTTCGAAGATTTCAAGGACACGGATTCTATCGCGGCGGCCCAGCGTCGGAACAAGGAGCTAACCTTTGACGAACTTGATTTCATCAAGGGTAGGGCGAATCTCATAAGCCATATCGGTGCAAAGGCGGGCAACACTTCCCGTGACGTTCGGTACAATGGCCAAACATTGACCGAGGTGGGAATTTCGGGAGCCGAGCCGATAATCGCGACGATCGATAATATCGAGATCGAGGACGGTCGCTATTTCAGTGAGGCCGAGAACAACAATTCTATGCGTGTCGCCTTCGTAGGAATGGACATCGCAACGAAGCTCTTCCCGCAAGGCGACGCCATTGGAAACGAAATAACGATCTCCGGTATACCGTATCGGATCATCGGTATT
>JANNNS010000025.1:0-6433 GCA_031398645.1 Acidobacteriota bacterium | reverse complement strand
GAACAGAAGGCGAAGATCGAGAAAGTACTAAACCGATCAAACAACTGATCTTACCTTTTCGTGAACCGGCGGCACATCAGCGATGGCCGCCTGCGCCGCCGGTTCGGTTCGAAAGGACTTTATATATCAATGGAGGCTTTTATGAAAAGCAGAATTATTATCCTCGGTTCTTTGGTGTTGTCGGCCGCATTCTTGCTGCTGGGCTGCACTGAAGCGTCACAGTCCAAAGTGGACGAAGCCAAAAACAGCTCGCGGGCGGCCGCGAACAATATGTAAATCGCCGCAAACAGCCTCGCAGAGGCTCAAAAAACGGACGCTAATGCCATAGCCCAGCATGCTGCGAAAGACTGGAACAGCTTCAAAGACGAGATGGATAAACAGATCGCCCGGAATGAAGCTGAGATCAAGGAACTGCGGCAGAAAATAAACGCGGCTGACGCGAGAGAGCGTGCCCGGCTCAACGCCTCGCTCGATAAGCTTCAGGCTGAAAATAACGAACTGAAAAAGAAGCTTGAAGCGGAGAACAACGAGATAAAGAAGAAGGTGGGGGCAGAGATCGAGCAGTACAAGCAACGTCAGGCCGCCTTTCAACGGGAGTTCCAACATGATGCGGATGAACTCGGGAAATCGCTCAAGGGCTTCCGGACTGATGACGTCGAGTAGCGCTTGCGAACGAGGCCGCTTACGGCCCCGCTGCTGCCGCAATGCTCAGGCAAGGGAGAGAAGCAATGTCAAAGTTGATAGTGATCGCATTCAAGGATGACCGGTTCAAGGCATCCGAGGTTTTGAATAAACTTCTGCAAATCGACCGTGAGTGGGCTGTCCAGTTGAACCATGCGGCCGCGGTTTATCGCGACCAAAACGGTGAACTTCGCGTCGACGAGAAATACGAGCTGACGCCGGACGATGGCGCCGCCCCTGGCATGCTGTGGGGATCGTTAATAGGAACCTTGCTTGCGATCCCGATCGCCGCCGTTACGGGCGGCCTGGCTGCTGCGGCCGCCCTCACTGTCGGTGCCGCCGGCGGAGGCAGTGCGGGGGCAATCGCCGGGGCCCTCGATGTCGACCGGCGGAACGAAGGCTTTGGGATCTCGGTAGAGTTCATCCAGGAAGCGGGCTCCATGCTCCAGTCTGGAGATTCTGCCATCTTTGCCGTACTTCACGCGGACTACCCCGAGAAAGTGATCAAGAAGTTCGAAGGAACAGGCGGTAAGGTCTTGGTGACGAGCTTATCCGATGAGCAGAGGGCGATGATCGAGAAAGCTCTTGACAGTGCAAGCGGCTGAACATCGTCGTGTTTTTGAGACGACCTTTATCGAGAGGCGTGCAATTAACAGTTTACTAATAGCGTCCTTTGAGGATGAATCATCAGCCCGAAGCGCGATGAAGAAGCTGGATGACCTAGCCATGAATGGCACGATCGATCTTTACGAACGAAGCCTGATTCGAAAAAGACCCGGAGGCCGCAGTGAAGTCTTTAGGGAAGGTGGATCGGCAGGGTGGCAGACGATCACCGGGGCTCTCGCAGGCAGCCTTGTCGGCCTATTGGGCGGACCGATCGGATTTGTTTTGGGCCTCATGTCCGGAGCGATCGTAGGTTCGGTCGTCAGTGACCGCGAGCAGCACGATTTCGGTCGAGACATTAAGAACGTCGTGGAAAAAAAGATTCCGCTCGGTAAGGCGGCGATCGTTGCCCACCTGGGTGAGAAGGATCCGGAGCTGGTTGATTCCGTACTGAAACGATTTGGCTCGCTCCCTTACAGAAGGGACCTCCGAAACTACGAGGCGGTAACGGCGAACAACAGTTAGAGAATTATCGATAAACATAAAAGGAGTTAAAACAATGACTACACAAACAGCAGTGAATTCGGAACAAAAGGACCGCTTGAAAGAGGTTTTCGAGACCGCAGGCAAGATCGCGGAAACTGGGATCGACGTCGCGGCACTCAAAAAGCGACTGGAATATGCCGTCGAAAACGCAGTCCTTGACGCGGAGCGGATCGCGAAGCAGGGGAAGCACGCGGTTGAGGATGTCGTCGAGGATGCCACCTATTACATAAAGAAGAATCCGTGGCAGTCGGTCGGCTATGCCGCCGGGGCCGCGCTCGGTGTGGGCCTTCTTACAGGTTGGCTCTTGACTCGGCGAAACGGCGATAGAAGTCACTAGTGCGGACACACGAAACCCAAGCAGGATAAGTGGGTCCATCAAGTGTCTTGGGCGATTACAGAAAAACAGAAAACAAGTAGAGGAGAAAAACAATGTCACATTTAATTGTAGTTGGATTCAAGAATGATCAGTACAAGGCGTCGGAAGCTCTCAGCAAGCTGAGAAAGATGGAGTATTGGAATGAAGAGTTAGAGGACGCGGTCGCCGTTTCTCGCGGTATCGGTGGTGAACTGAGGATCGATCAAAGCTATGAGTTGACCACCGAGGAAGGAGCGGCCTGGGGCGGCCTTTGGGGTTCCTTTCTCGGATTGGTGGCAGCAATTCCGTTTACCGGCGGCGCGTCAGTCCCGGCAGCCGCGGCAGCAGGTGCCGCGCTTTTAGGTGGCACCTTCGGTGCAACGACCGGAGCCATCGGCGCCTCGTGGTGGAAGGAGGATTACGGGATTCCCGAGGAGTTTGTCAGCGAAGCCCGTCATATGATCCAACCAGGAGACTCCGCAATTTTTGCGCTGGTGACTCGGGTCTATGACGAGGGCGTCAAGCAATTCGAAGGCTTCGGCGGAACGGTGTTGAAGTCGACCCTAACGCCGGAACAGGACGCAAAGATCCAGAAAGTGCTTGGGCGGGCCGCGTAAGGCGCGAGGTCGGCAAACTGGCAGGCGACAGGCGGCGAAGCCGTTCGGACGTGAATTCGGCTTATCCAGCCCGCCGCCTGCCAATGCAGCCAGCAGAGGAAAACAAAGTGATAACGAACACAATGGTAAAGCAGCGTGAGGTCTCCCGAATTGATACGCCGAAAGTGCAAATCATAAGCGACGTGCACCGGCTGCGTGTTCTGGTTCCGCCCGGAAACTGGGCGGATACCGACCCGTTTCTGGTTTTGGTGGAAGACTGGTTTACAGGCCTCGCATTCGACGACCATCCTCATCGGGGCTTCGAAACGGTGACATATATGATCGAAGGGACAACGAGCCACTTTGATAATCACGGAAACAGGGGCTTGACCGGCCCGGGCGAGGCTTTGTGGCTCACCGCCGGGTGCGGGATAGTGCACAACGAAGTTCCGGTCGGCAATGCTCATCTATTGCAGCTCTGGGTAAATCTTCCCCGGGCGCAAAAGAACGTACCTGCCAATTTTCAGGAACTGAAAACCGGGAATACGCCAATGAGAAGTCTGCCCGGAGCTGAGGTCATCGTTTTTCAGGAAGATCCGGAGAAGTAGAGTCACCGATACGCAATCACGCGAAAGTGACGATGGTTGAAGTGCGCCTCGAACCGAACGCTGTCTTCGGCCAGGAGCTTCCGGCGAACTATAACGGCTTTGTAGTTGTCCTCAGCGGCACCGGTACAGTCGGAGCAACAAGTGTAAGCGGCGGGCAAGTTGCCCGGCTCAAGCGGGAGGTCGTTGAGAGTCAGGTGAGGTTCAACGCTGGAGAAGACGGGATGCGGGTGATGCTGTATGCCGGCCTTCCGCTGAATGAACCGGTCGCTGCACGCGGTCCTTTCGTCATGAACACCGACGAGGAGATCATTGCAGCATTTGCGCAATTTCGGGAACAGGGCAAGAGGTTTGGTTTAGAAGGCAGCCCACTTACGGCTCGACTATAAAAGAGTAGCTTAGTCCTTGCCAATGCCTTATTAAGGAGTAGCAGAGTAATATGACCCACCGAATCGAATCAGCCGTCGGAGAGATCCTAGAAAGCCCCGAAATCAAGCTCACCGGATTCGAACGCCACGTTCTGCAGAGCATCCGCAAGAAGAACATAGTGACCCGTGACACGGAAAGCGAATTTTCTGACACGCGTACATTCGGTGAAAGAGTTTCGGACCACGTGGCATTGATCGGTGGATCGTGGACGTTCGTCATCATCTTTTTCTGCATTTTGGTCGCTTGGATAGTATTAAATTCGGTTCTTCTGGTGAGGTCAGGCAAAGAGGCTTTCGATCCTTACCCTTACATTCTGCTAAACCTTTTTCTGTCAATGACGACGGCCATTCAGGCCCCGATAATAATGATGTCGCAGAACCGCCAGGCGGAGAAAGACCGGCTGCAGGCAACCAACGATTACGAGGTCAATCTGAAAGCGGAGGTTGAGATCCAGCGGCTCCACGAAAAGCTAGACGCGCTTCACGAAGGAGAATGGACAGAACTCCGAGACGTTCACAAACGACAGATACAGCTGTTGGAGGAGCTTTTGGGCGGGAGGAGATTGCAGTCTTCGCGGCATTAGTTCTTGGAAAGCCTGACATAAACTCAAGTAGAACCCTCGGCCTCTCACCTCGGCGAAGGCCGGATACCGCTTGCGAGTCACCTCTTTCTCGAAGCCGGAGGAAAAAAAGAACCGCGGAAACGTTTGTCGCCGCGGTTCATCCAGTGCGAGTCCATGAACGGACTGATTTATGTATGAATTCTCTAGAGCAGCAATAGTCATCGGCCAGACGCCCGAACTGGTACGCAAGCACTATTCGAATAGTTAAGACAAACTACACCAAGCGCTAACACGGATTTCATAGCCTGCCCATAAACTCCCTCTTTCGCATAGTTAAGATTGAGGGAAGATCGTTCCGTATCGACCTTCCGATAGCTCCGTTCTAGGACGGCTTGTTTCAAGTGTGTTCTTACATTGGCCGAAGCGGGATATTGGAACAGCCGAAGGCCCAACTGAGAGTACGTACCAATTTCATTTTGAGGAGACTATGAAATTCAATGCTGGCGCGAGAATGCGCAAAATCAAACTCGTTTCATTTCTGGCGGTATTTTTCGTTACCGCTAACTCTATCTACGGACAGTCGGAAACCGCGACGCTCTTAGGTACCGTTCGTGATGCCAACGGTGCGGTCACACAAAGTGCGAACGTCACGCTAAAGAACGTAGAAACCGGCATCACATCATCGGTGGTCACCGACTCTAATGGCGATTATCAATTTGTTAATGTTCGGATCGGCACCTACCAGATATCGGTAGAAGCGGCAGGCTTTGGGAAGACGGTTGCTGAGGGCATCAATCTCACCGTCAACTCACGCCAACGTGCCGACATTACGCTGCAGGTAGCTTCCGCATCCGAGATCGTCACTGTGACCGGTGCAGCGGCTCTCCTGGAATCCGATTCTAGCGATCGCGGGCAGGTCATTCAGCGCCAACAGATCGTGGCTTTACCACTTAATGGGCGGTCCTACGCAAATCTTGCACTTCTTGCCCCTGGAGTTCGCGAATCGCACACCAACAGTGCGATCGGCGGAGGTGGCCGAGAGGCGGCCTTCAATGTCAATGGCCTTCGAGCAACCGTCAACAACTTTCTCCTGGACGGCATCGATAACAATGCATACGGCACAAGCAATCAGAGCTTTTCGAGTCAGGTCGTTCAGGTATCGCCTGATGCGATCGCGGAGTTCAAGGTTCAGACGAACACCTACAGTGCGGAATTTGGACGCTCTGGCGGAGCGGTCATAAATGCGACCTATCGGACAGGTTCGAATGAGTTTCACGGATCGGCTTGGGAGTTTCACCGAAATACCGTTTTGAATGCGGTCGGCTTCTTCAAACCGGCAGGCGGCGTAAAGCCGCCCCTGATACGAAATCAGTTCGGCTTTACCTTTGGCGGGCCGATCATCAAGGATCGAACCTTTTTCTTTGGCGACTACGAGGGGTTCCGCCAGATCCAGAAGAACCTGGTTTTCTCTACCCTTCCGACGCTCACCCAACGAAGCGGCATCCTTTCGGTGAATGTTCGCGACCCCTTTACCGGAACGGTTTACAACGCAGGAACGCCGATTCCCATGACCGCATTTGCGAGGAAGGTATTGAACGATCTTCCCGCACCCACAACGTCAGGTACGGCCAACAACTATTCGGAATTGGTTCTGAATCAGAATTTCAATGACAAGTATAATGTGCGGATCGATCATAAATTCAATGATGCTGTCAGCATTTTTGGCAGGTGGAGCTATCGCAAATCGAACGCTTTCGAGGCACCGAATATTCCTGGTGCATCCGGAAGCAATCAGAATGGCTTCGTCGATATTCTGAACAAGCAGCTTGCTCTTGGCGGAGTATATTCGTTCGAGAACGCATCGGTTCTCGATGTTCGATTTGCGTGGTCCGCGATAGATGCGGGCAAAAGGCCGCCGCTGACGGGTGGAGCAAGCATGCTCGATCTCTATGGAATCCCCGGCTTACCTACCGACCCAACGATCACCGGCGGACTTACGACCCAGACGATCGGCGGCATCTCTCAGCTTGGCCGACAGGCAACGAACCCACAATAC
>JANNNS010000015.1:0-3255 GCA_031398645.1 Acidobacteriota bacterium | reverse complement strand
GAGCGATAAAAGGCGTTCGCGAATTGCCTCGAGCTCGGGTGAGTCAGTGATCTCGCATACCGCCAGGTAAGCCTTAGCCTCTTCTCGCAATGAGGCTCCCTTAACAAAACTTGCGAGACGCAGCATCTCTCGCTGGCCACTGACAAAATCCTCTTCCACACCCGAGAAGGCTTCCGCGACTCGTTCCAGCCCTTCTTCGAGCGGAATAGATCCCTCACCAGCCTCACGGATCTTTGCGGCGACTGCGCCAAAGGTCTTGGTGGTTCGGGCCGCAAGCTGCCAGATCCTGACATTAAGAGTTTCCTCAGGAAGTTCCGTGAAGCGCTCAAGGAGACGAGAGCTATTCCATTCCTCTGCCCAGTCGGCGAAGGCGGTCTTTAGAGCTTCTCGGTCCTCACGCCGTTCGAGTGACTGGAACGGAATATCCCATACAAATAACTTCGCCCATCCTTTGAGCTTCTCACCTGAGAAGTTACTCTCGACCGGCCTTGCGATACCGACTATATCGTCCCAAATTATCCGCAGGTCGAGTGACCGGCGATTGATACGATTGCCTGAAGTAGTTACAAACTCAATGTACCTTTCCGCTACAAGAGCTGTCAGCAGCATCTGCTGTGACTCGCGGCCCAAACCGTGCGGGGAGTGTCGCAGGATCCTATACACCTCGGTCAGCGGAACGGTTCCACCCGATTCCGCGAGTTCAAGAACCTGTTTCGAGATCGCAAGCGTTGCAAGTCGCTCGTGCGTCTCGGGCACGAAAGACGTGCCTTCCAGTTGGACGAGGCCAAGAGGAAACGCAAAGGTCTGGGCAAGGCTTTGGACGTCAGGCAGGTCGCGTCGAGTTCCGTTATAGAGATCGGTTACGATGGAAGCGACGTCATCGTGCGCAAGCGGTTTGGTGAAATACGGATGGTCGGGATATCTAGTCTCGAACAGCGGTTCGAGCATCGATGAGAACAGGTCCGAAAGATTCTGTGCTGCGCGAGCTTCTTCCGTGAAATTATAGTCAAACCCGTCGATCACGAGTTGTCCGTCCTCAAGAAAACTCCGCGTAAGGATCTTCTCGGCGGCGATCGAGTGTGCGTGGACCGATGCCCTTATCTGTTCACTGAACTTCTCACGAAGTTGTACGCTTGTGCTTAGAACGTAGTAGCTCCTCAGTTTGTCGATCTCGTCGGGCCGCAGCGGGTCCGGCTTCCAGATGACGCGCGCTGTTACATCCGAGACTGTCTCGGCCGCAGGCGGGCTTCCGCCCAGGTCAAGATGCACTTCCCAGTCCGTCCACGTGTTCTCGCCGGCACCTGAAGCCGACGCTTCACCCGAGGCGGTCGGCCATATAATGCGGCCACGACGCACGGCTCCACGCCAGATCAGGGCAGTCTCAACATTGCTTTCATTGGGTGACGAACCCTCTCCGGTTGGGGCCGCTTCCGGAAATCTGTCCTGGAAAACACGCCTGAGAACTCCCGGAACCGTATCCGCCGGGACCTCAAGCAGTGCTTCGGTCAAAGCATTATTTAAATTTTCTTTGCTGCTAACTTTAAAGCTATATCGTGTTTCGACGCCTTCTTCCTTGACCACGCGAAATTCATTCGGCAGTGACTCCGCAAAGGTTTTTAGGAGGGCATCAACGGTGGCGATCGCCTTTTCGGGATCAGATTCGTCGAAGATCAATTCGGAGCCACAGATGTCGCTGGCAGTTCCACCTTGTCCGTCCAGGGACAAGAGAAGCAGGGCCTTCAGGATCAGCTTGGCCTGAAGCCTCTGCATTACCGGGATCTTATTGACAACGGTAGCGTTTATCGTGTCATAGGCGGCAAATGCCTCTTGCAGGTCGTCGATCTTACGCAAGCCGTTTTCGGCATTGTCATATACCTCGTCCAATGCGATAAGCGAATTCGCGGGTCGGCCTAGTATCTTTTCCCCAGCCTCAGACGCAAAGCCTAAGAGAGCGAATTCATGGACATACAGCCGCACATAGGGTGCGACCTCCAGGATCGCCGGATGGAGCGGATACAAAGCCGAAAACTTCTGCTCGCTCCAACGAAAACTGGGTAGAACTTCACGGAAATACTGATAAATATCATGCAGGACAGCCTGTTTCTGGCTGTCCTTCGGAAAAATATGTGCGTTGACAACCTTATAAAGGTGAGCCTGATCAAGGTAATCAATTGAAAAGGACTTAACGATCGAGGCATTAGAACCATCCGCGCCTGCGATGTCGTCATCAAGAGCGACGCCCACAAAAACGTTCTGTTGGCGAGCTGCTTCGGCAATAGCGCTTAGGTCCTCACCATCGTCACGAGTTACGCGTGCCCCTCGTTCCAACGATGTGTCGATAAGGAGGATCCATGGCGTGTCGCCAGCTTTCTTTGTGGCGGCTAGTAGTACATCCGCGAACGAATCCGATCCATCGAGCGAATCGAACTTAAAGGTGCTGGTCACCGCCGCCTTGAACTCCTCGAGAAGCGTCGCGTGAGTGCCTCGTCGAAGAAACGAAACGGGATAGTGCCTTCGCTGAAGCCGTTGAGCACTGAACTCTACGTGAGATTCTGAAACCCGTTCACGAAGGTCCGGACTTGAGGCAAGGGCACCCAAGGTAGCTAGAAAATGGCTCTTTCCCACGCCGCGGTACCCGGCCAGTGCATATGCCGCACCGCGGCCGCCTTGGACAGCCGATATCCCGTCGAGCCACTTTGCCATCAGATCGGCCGTAGCATCAGTAAAATGGTAATTGCTCAGCGTTTCTACCGGATCGGCAGTGAAATCGCGGATGCTCCTAAACGGACGGACCTCGACAATATCCTTGACTTTATCCTGAATACGTTTCATGGGTGATCGCTAAGAATGACGCGTAGAAATACCGGCCAGAACCAGAAAAAGATTAAGAAACGCGTAGGAGTCGCACCGGGCACAACATCTGCCTAGAATATTTTAACAATATTTTGCACTAAACGAAAGACATTTTCTGTAAGATAGACATTGGCAGCGGCTTAGGCCGAGAAGTTTTCCACATTTCGCAACTTTTGGTGACTTTTCTGCATCATAGAAGCATTGATTTCTACCCGATTTGGGTTAAAGTTATCTGAATAGTTCACTGAGGATCGTCGGAGGCATTTGATGAATAATCATCCATTTCGCAAATTTTCTTCACTTTTACTGCTAACCGCGTTCGCATTTAGCTCTGTGCGCCGCCGCCGGCGGCGAGCTGCGCGTGACCCTCGGCAGCCAAACCATTTCGCAACCGATCTCCGC
>JANNNS010000005.1:0-10300 GCA_031398645.1 Acidobacteriota bacterium | reverse complement strand
AGCCAACACGCAGAGCGGCCGCGGCCTGGGGTGCTTCCGTGCGCGAACGCTTCAATGCCGCCCGCACCAGCGCCGCCTACCTGGCGCTCTACCGCGGCGAGCCGCCCGTGGCTCACGGCACGTAGACGGGCGCTCCCGCCTGGCCGGACTTCTCCGCGCGTTCCAGCGATCTGGTGTAGAACGTCATCGCTCGGTCGACATCCCCAGAATCTTCATGGACCTTGCCGATCGATCCGAGGACGATGCTTTCGTTGTAAGGGTCACCGCGCAGGGTTGCAAGATCCGCAGCTTCGGCGAGCACCTCAAGAGATCGCTGTGGTTCACCGTTGTGCAGGTAAGTGTTGGCGAGGTTGGTGAGCAAAAAGACGATGTCCTTGTCTTCGCCGATGCCGCGTTGAATTTCTATAGCCTCTCGCTGCAACTCGATCGCCTTGCTCCAGTTTCCTAGCCGCGCGTAACTGCTTCCGATGGATGAGATAACGATCGCCTCCCACTTGCGATTGCCGGCCAACCTGAATTTCGCAAGGGCTTCGCCATATCGGGCGATCATCGTGTGGTTTTGCTCGGACGTCAGAGAGCCTTTCTCGATCTTGGCGAGCTTCGACGCGATCTCAAGGCCGGCGGTCTGGCTCAACTCTTTCTCGGTGGCGGCCCGGACCTCAGTCAGCTTGATGGAGTAGCTGCCCTTCTGAGCGACGTCTTCGAACGAGAAGACCTTAAGGATGTAAGTGCCGGCGGCGGCCACGGCGGCGGTTTGGACCTCAGGCCCGTCGCGGAAGCTATCGTCTTTGAACTCGAAAAGGGACGTCTTTGCTGGACTGTCCAGAGCAAGAATTATGTTGCAATTCTTCTGCAAAGCCTCAACGCGAACGAATTCGCCGGCGGCGAGTTCGAGCCGATACAGGTGGCGTTCACCGCCCTGTATGGCTCGCCCAATGGGGATTCCGATCTCTAACTTCAGCACTTCGGGCGTTTCGATCTTAGCCTGAGGTGGGTGGGGTTGCCCAGCGATCGAAAGAACCAAGAAAAAGAGAATGGCAAAGGTGTTCGTCGATCTTCGTACGTTCATGTTTAGCTCCTTTTGCGGCATAAGTCGCGTTGGAGCCAATTTAGCGGAATGGAGGCATTGAAATACTTAGCTTACTCTGAGATTGTTGTGAAAGATTTGTGAAGAAGTTATGAACCCATAAGTGCCTACGACAACGAGACTTATGCGAACCTAGAGTTTGAGTCATGCAGTGCCGAGGCTAACGCCTGGCTCTAATAAGATCGGTCGCCAGCCGCTTGGGTAATTTTCGGATCGTGCCGACATACTTCCACGCCGAAGCCCCACGGCGATCGGGGTAAATGACAAATCCTTTCGCGTTAACCAAACGGGCGATAACGGCAACCGTCTTTTCATTCGGATCATCAACGTCAGACTCGTGCCGGACATACAGCTTCAGGGCAGCGTCGGCCTGCTCTTTGTCGTCGGTCACTGACAGATTACCCGACCCTGTAAATTCCACGGCCAGCTGCTTTACTACCTGATCGCCAAGTACCTGGTCGCCTGAGACCTCTAAATAGATCTGCGATACTTCGGCGAGCGATATGCCTATCAGTCTCTTGGGTGAACGAACCTCGCGGCTTTCCCTTCGTTCATACCTGTCGACGGGTTCGCGAATGGGCAGCCTTAGAACGCCGTCCTCATTGACCTCATCCCTTAGAACGCTGTTCGCGACGGATCCTTCGGGCAATTTAAGTTGATTTCGCTTCTTCGGCAGATCGTGATCCGCGACTTTTCTCGGGGTACGCGTATTTGCCAGTTCGGGCTGCCTGGCTTGCTTGTCGAGATCGCTTGGCTTCGTCACATTGGCGACAAATTGCTTGTTCTCCGGTTCGGATAGACCTGGTGAGGTATCTTCGCTCTCCGGCCTGGGCGCAACGATCTCGTCTTTTCTGTTCTCAAGGTTCCGATAGATCAGCCAGCCCGCAGTCAATGCGAGAAGGATCAAGCCAGCGGTAAGGGCAGGCCGAACTACCGGAATGGTAAAAGCTCGGACAACGCCTTGCCACACCGATGCGCATCTCTTTTGCCAGCTAGTCTCCTTGTACGAGATCGAGAGGTCCACTGTCGCTACCTCGCCGTACTCATCGCTTGCGGTAACGAGGTTGAATTTGATCTCTTGTCCTCCTTCAAGCACGATCGTTCGCGATTGTTCACCTGCGTTCAACTCTCCAAAGCTGAGCACATGAGTCGCGAGAAGCGTTCCGTCTTCCGCATAGATCTCGACAAGCTCTGCGTCAGTGTTCAATTCCAATCGGCCGACATCTGCAGCATCCAGCCCGGCGTACGGCACCCCATCTACGACTATTCGCAGAAACCCTGCCGTCACGGCTTTTCGGCTTTCGGCCTGCGCAGTCAGAACTGCCTTAATGTGCTGCAATTCGTCATGGTCGAGCGAAGGCGGATCGTTCCAGTTATTGTCGAAATTTGTGCGGTTATCGGCGATCATGAATTTAGGGATCTCCATTGTTTCTATTGGTGAAGACAGATCCAGAGCACGGGTCAGGCGCTCAAAGCAATCGGGATGAAGTGTGGCGTGTATTCGATTTACCTCGGTGCGATGTTCTTCGTCGGGGTCATTCTTGTCGAAGTGAAGCGGCTTGATCACATCGGTTAACGGGTCGAAAGAATCGGGCAGTGAGCACGAGCTGTTCCAAGGCGTGAATGACCGAAGGCTTTCATGTGCCGTCTCGAAGAGTTTTTCCGCCTGCATATTTCGATCGAATCTCTCTTCACCACGATTTACCCTTACCACCTGCAGCAGGTCGCCAAATCTAGCCTTTAGCTCCTTCATCAACACGCCCTTGCGCGAACGGTAATAGTAATCATCGTGAACGCGTTCCGGATCCTGAATGACGATGTTATAGAGCTCCATCGCATCTGCGGTCGCATAGCCGTGGAGGATACGCGAGACGGCGAGCGTGACGTAGAACGAATTGCGCTTTAGAGAGATGCGAACGAGATGTTTGATGAAGAATCTTAACAGGTCGGCTTCGGCTGCTCTCCCGCTTGTTACCATTTCGCGTTCGTATTCTTCGGACTCAACGAACACGAGTCTTTGGAGAAGCTGGACGTCGCTGAGCGAAACGCGGTTTCGGGTCGCCTTGGAACTCTCGGACCGGCCGGTCGGGGTGTAATAGAGGCGCTTGAACTGCGCATTAGATGCGGTCTCGAGCTTGTTCATTGCGCCCATTGCGATCTTCTTCGAGACCTCACGATCCCCATGCAGAAAATAGGCCAGCCGGAAAGCCCGGTCGAGCCACTCATCCTTGTAACTGCTCTGCACGGTCATCGTTCTATTCGGCCCTTCTCCATACCCAAATAGTAAAGAGGGATGGCCAATTTCAGCGTGGCATTTTCGGAATTCATAAAATCACACGCCGTGGGTTTTCGATCTGCGGGAAACTCATCGTGTTCGATAACGAAACTACGGCTGACGAACGGTTCAGCTGCAAATTCTGAAGGAGAACATGAATGCGAAAACTATTTGTTGCTCTAAATCTGATCGGGTTGCTCCTAACCGTAAACCAATTGCCGGTGATTGCCAACAGGGTGATCGATATTCCGGTCGAGGTAACTGAGGTAAGGGACCTGGGGCTTTCGGATCGAGACGAACTCAAATCGCTGATCGAAGTCAGCTGGCGGTTCGATCCGCATCAGCAGCAAAGCATATCTTCGTTCAACCTTTTCCTTTCCGTAACATACGCGGACGGAACAGCCATTACCGAAAAGCACCGTGTCGAAAAGACTGCCCTCTCGGTAAAGGTCGAAGTCCCAAGCGTCAAGACCCTCGGCCGCCGACCTCCGGCATTTATTAAGAAGATCGATGCCAGAGTTACTGCCGTAATTTCTCGAAAATAGACATAAAACTAAGGAGACAAGAAAATGAAAAAGTTCGCAATTACCTCGATATTCGGTTTGGCGTTTGCCATTGCCGTAGGTTTTGGATTTATCCCTTCACTCGAACAGTCCGCTGCTTGCGCGGACTGTGAATCGGACAACCTGCCCGGCATCAAGAAGGCGTTTCAGGATTTCGACGCCGAATGCAAAAAGCAGATCGCCGCCGGCGAAGATCCGAAGAAGCGTTGCTTTGTTTCAAACGTTTACAACAAGATCATTCCGATCCTGAACGCCCTCAGCCGAGATAACCGCTTTGGTCCTGGCGAACGCATCCTCTTGGTTGGGCAGACCCAGAACGGAAACCTCTTAGCTGGTGCCAACCGCGGCTTCCAGACGCTGGCACCATCAGATAAAGACTCGTTGACCATCGACCTTAACAAGGTGGACGGCGGCAATGGTGCCCTCGTGAAGATCTGCACGGTCGATGAGAACGGAACGACAACGCGTGTCGGAACCATCAGGTTCGAAGAAAACAACCAGACCGGGCCACAGCAGGCCACCGTCAGTGGGACGAAAGGGAAGATCGTTCGGATAGACGTCCACAGCTTTGGCGGAGCACTTAAGAAGTTCAAGTACACGCTGAAAGCCTCATAGGCCGAGACATACGAAAAGGCGCGGCCCGATTACCCTCCGGCCGCTCTCTTCATCCATACATAGACCTACATAAAGGAGAACTACAATGACTTGCATATCAAAATTTCGCTCTCTATTTGGCAAAGTGCTGCCAGCCCTTCTGTTTGGATCCGCGATCTTAGCGGTCGCTGCAAATGCAGAAGCTCAGCGGCAGTTCGACGCCAAGGCAACTGGCACAGAAACCGAATTGAGAAACGTTGCTCTCGTTACTCAGGATCTGTTCAGCTTTGTGAAACAAGCCCAGACCGTCGAGCAGAACCCGTCGGCGACTGCTGCCGACAAGAAGAAGCTTGCCGACCTCGGCCGCAAGGTCAAGGACGGGACAAGCAACTTCAGCGGAGGCCTGCGCGGATTCACGCAAAAGATAAAGGGAGCCAACCGGTGGAACGCCGAGTTCGACGCCGAGTTCCTGGACTCGATCTCGAATCCCAAGATCAAGGCCTTTATCCAAAGACTCGGCGGAGCCCGGCGTGCATTGGCCGAGGCCGAGTCTGCCATCAATTCGTTGGGCCAGGATGTCGATGCAACTGTGAACGATTCACGAAGTGCTCACAATTCCAACGGAAACGTATTCTTTACGAACGCATCCTTCTCGTTCGACTCTGCATCCGCCCCGTCTGCCCGGAAGGTCCGCATCAGATGCGTGCTTCTAGGCGTGGGTATCGCGGCGGCTGAAGTCGTGAGATTGAAGATCACCGCTGAGAACCTCGACGGCATCTTCGACAGCAACAAATGCGGCGGCGGCTCGCCTACCGTTTCGTAACATGACTGACGATGGAGCACTGATCAAATCGGTGCTCCTTCCAAAAATAGACACACTGCTATGAAAGGGAACCAAAACTCCGATATCGCTTTGAGCATTGCCAGCGAGTTCATTTTCGGACGAGGACGTCCACTGCGGGTCGAAGGATGCAGGAAGTGCGGTGTCGAGGTTCCATTTCTGACGCCCGAGGACGCCGCCGGGCTGGACTGGACCACGGCCGACAGCATCTTTCGCCGCATAGAAGAAAATGATCTCCACTTCAGGATCTCGGCGGTCGGAACGATCGAGGTTTGCTTAGCTTCTCTGATCAGCCTGCCGGTAAAGGACGACCAGGAGACCGTGACTGTAGAACGGCTGGATAAGGTCCAGGGCGTTGCGGCGGCTCCGCCAGAAGGGTGACGCTATGATATTCCATCGAATCACAAAGCACGCTCTCAAGGTAATATCGGCGTTGGTCATAACGGCGCTGATATGCCCCGCGGCGACGGCTGTTCACGCCTCCCGCGAAGATCTGAAAGTGACCCCTAATTTTAACGAAAGGCTCGCGGTGCCGGCGAACGCGGAGATCGAGCTCGTCCTCAATCGCACACTTGAGCGTGGCGAGCGTATTGCGGTTACGATCGGTCAGATGGACGTTACCGCACTTTTCCGGCAACGGGCGACGACCTATGCGTACGATGGAAAAAGGTTTCCGCTGCCCGCTGGAAGCTCCATCGTTACTGTTTATCTGGTTTCGATAGGCGAGAGCTGGAGCGAGATCGCACGGCATGCATTGACGGTTCAACCCCGGGCGGCTGATCTCGACTCCGGATCCGAACCAGGCAAGCCGCCGACAGAACCGGGAGGAGCCAAGCGACCGACAAGTACCGACGCCGAGCCCAAGTCTGCCACGGCAGCAATTGAAAAGAAAACAGAAAAGTCGTTCAAGTTCCTTCCTTCATTCTCGATCTCAATGGAATCACAACCGTTGCAGTCGAACTTTCCGATCGACGCACGGCCCGAAAAAAGAGCGACGTTCAATGACTTCAACTTGACCGGCTCGCTCAAGGCGGAAGGAAAGGTTGGCAATATCTCGGCGGATTCAAACTTTGATCTTGCGGGTTCCACATTCAAGGAAAGGACCCTGCAGTTTGGCACGCTTGGACGCAAAGCACCGGACATCGACCTATCCAGCTATCTGATGAATTTCAGGGTCGGGAAAGCAAAGTTTTCGCTCGGCCACACCAGCTTCGGCAACAATCGCCACCTTGTCAACAGCTTTTCGAGTCGCGGATTGAGCATAAATATTCCGATCAACAAACGCTTCGATATAACCGGCGGCGTAACCAACGGGACAAGCGTTCTCGGGTTGGGAAACTTTTTTGGCCTTGCGAAGGTCCGCCACCAGGTTCAGGGAGCAACATTCGGCATCGAGTTCTTCCCGAAGCGGCCTAACGCGATGAGACTTGAGGTGTCGGGATTCAATGGATATCTGCAAGCGCTGAATAATGTCGGAGAACGCCGCATTGTTGATGTCGAGCGAAGCCGAGGCCTCGGATTACGTTTCATAGCAAGTGACAAAGCCGAGCGATTCAAGATCGAGGCGGGATATGCGCTAAGCCGATTCTTCAATGCAAAGGACACCACGCTTGATCCAACGGGAACTGCAGTCCCGGTGCGCGCCGTCATGCGATCTGCTTACTATATAGACTCGACCAACCAACTTCTCAAAGACATGAAGCTGACGAAGAGAAAGAGCCTGAACTTAAGCTTTATATTTAAGTTGGAGTACGTTGAACCGCTTTATCGGAGCCTCGGTGCATCACCGTCAGCCGACAAGTCAACGCAGGACTATTCGATCGATGGCTCGTTCGGTGAAATAACCTTTCAAGCGGGCCATAGACGTTCGAACGATAACCTGCGGAACATTCCATCTATCCTGAAACTTCTTACCCGGCAAAACCGCTTCTCGGCCGCGTTGCCCTTGTCGGCATTCATCGGTGGTACCGATAAGCCTTCGCCCTTTCTGCCGCGGCTTGGATACAGTATCGACCAAACAAATAGTTTGGGTGCGGCGATTCCCGTGAACGGCGGATTTGAGATAAGTCCGTCAACCATTCCTGATCTTTCGAATACAAATCAGATTGCCAGTTCGGCATGGCAGTTCAGAAAATTCAATGTCAGCTACACGTACAGCCGCTCCTACGCGGACAACCGGCAGCAAGGCAGCGAAAATAAGGACCAGCTCGGCTGGGTTCATGGCGTCAGCGTCGGTTTGAACCCCGCAGAGATCGTGTCATTCAATGTCGGCTTTTCGTTCGACAGCCAGCGAAATGTAGAGCTGAGCCAGGTGAACCGGACCCAAAATCTAAATCTTGGTACTACGTGGAAGCCATTCAAAAACGCGACGTTTAGCGGCGAGCTGTCACAGGCCCTTGCAGGTGATGCGGCAAAGACTAGTCTGACGCGCAACGTCAATTACAGCGGCCAGTTCGCTTACAGCTTTAGCCTCGAGAAAAGCCGCTTCAGAAAATTCGGCACGCAGGCCTTTGTACGGTTCGCCGACGCATATGCCCGTAACCGGAGATCGATCGAATTTTCGAATACGCAGACCCGAACCAAGATCATGACGGCCGGTTTGACCGTGAACCTGTTCTAGACGTATCGCGGCTGGGTGCCGCACGGAGCTACGATGACCAAATTCTATTTACTACCGGCAGTGATATTTGCCTTCGCAGTCGCGGCGTTGGCACAGGTTACGGTGTCGCCCGATAACATAAACGCATACTCACAAGGAGCGACGAGCGCGTATTTGACCTTCAACAATGTGACTAATCTGACTCCTGCAGGATCCACCTGGTGCGGCGAGGTAATTCCGGCCGCTCCGGATGTCGGCTTTCGGTGCGACCCCTTATCGATCTTTGGAATTCTGCCTTCCCGATACGATCAATCGCGTCTGGTTGGCACGCGATACACCGACATTATGTCGATCACGCCAGTGGTCGCGCGCAGGGCATATACTGACGCCGTTCGCGGAAATGATTCGCGATTTTTCTACGTTAAACAATTTGTTTCAACCGACGGCGGGCCGGATCAGTTTGTTCCGGTGACAATTCGCCTGAGCGGGAACGGTGCGGGCGTTCCGTTCTCACTCACCGCAGTAAAGCTAATGTGGCAAGGCGGCGAGAAGGTAGTGCCGTTCATCAAACCTGATGAGAAGTTGCCGAGCATTTCGGCGGAGATCCGATATACCGGGACCGGACGCCTGATCGGTCGCTGGGAGATAGTACGGCCGGGTGAAGAACTGCCGTCCGGCCGCGACCTGTTGAGCGAGGCGGCACTCCCGCTGGAAGAACGCGGGCAGCAGCGTCGATACACATTCTTAAGCCGCATCAATGTGAACCTACCGCCGGGTGGAAGACATATATTGCCTGGGCCCGAAAATTGGCGGATAGATAAAACGGTTCAGGGAATGTACGTGCTCCTGTTTCGTGTCGAGGCTTCTGATGCCGCAGAATCTGCTTCCAACATTGGTGGCCAGGCACTCGCGACTGGAGGCGTTGCGGGATTTCAGATGCCGACCTTGCGGTATTATGTTGGCAATTCAAGCAACGCCGACATCCAGCAAATAACGAAGCGAGACGAAGTCCTGCTCGATTTCGCATCGCCGATCATCCTGTCCTGGAACAGCATCCCCGATACGAAATTATACCGGCTGGAAATTACCGATGAGGAAGACAACAAAGTATTCTCAGCGATCGCTTTAGCAACAGCCAAAGAGTATAAGCTGCCGTCGTTCATAAAAGAATTGGCGACCGGCAAGGCTCTCCGATGGCGGGTGATCGCGATCGGAACGGACGGCAAGGCACTGGATGAGTCCGAACTTCGCAGCGTTAAATGAACTAGCGGCCCATCCAGCCGCCGTCGACTATTAGGACGTGGCCGTTCATGTAATCGCTGGCGGATGAACTCAAGAAAACGGCAGAGCCTTGCAGGTCGTCTGGGTCGCCCCAGCGGCCGGCGGGGATGCGTTCTAATATCTGTCGATTGCGATTCTCGTCGGCCTGGAGTGCGGCGGTGTTGTTGGTCGCAAAATAACCCGGGGCGATCGCGTTAACATTGATATTGAACTTCGCCCATTCGTTAGCAAGCGCTTTGGTAAGGCCGGCAACCGCTGATTTTGACGCCGTGTAGGCCGGAACGGTGATGCCGCCCTGGAAGGATAGCAGCGACGCGATGTTCACGATCTTTCCCGAACCCTGTTCGATCATATGCCGTCCCGCCGCCTGAGAAAGGCGGAAGACGCTCGAAAGATTTACTTCGATGACGGTCGACCAATCTTCTTCTGAGAAATCAACGGCGGGGGTGCGGCGGATGGTTCCGGCGTTGTTTATCAAAATGTCGATCCGTCCGAATTTATCCATCACCTGTTCCATTACGAGTTTCGGTGCATCTTTATCGGCCATGTCGCCGACCACTTCTTCTGACCGTTTGCCGCCCGCATCGATCACGCCGCGAACTGCGTCCGTCTGTCCGGCGGTCCGGGCGTGAACGGCCACATCGGCACCGGCTTCCGCAAGGGCGATCGCCATCGAGGCACCGAGGCCGGCCGCGGCTCCGGTCACCAATGCGACCTTACCGTCGAGCTTGAATTTATCCAGTATTCCCATATCGAATTAGTGTCTTTGGAATTGCGTAAATTGTCCAGCCACAGTGAGTTGGCAAACGCGAGTTAAACTTTTGTGGAAAGCCTCGCCGAATAGTGGTTTGTATTAAATGAACGGAAGTAATCGGTGATCAAGCACAGTGGCAGGCATTTCATACAGATGCCAGACAGGTCCGAGGTCTGTTCACAGTTATCCTAAAGTAAAAGTAATGAAGAGGCCGCCTTGCACGAGGCGGCCTTTTTCGCGTCTATGTTAAATTAAATCGATGCAGAAAGTCCTGACAGCCGCCGAAATGCGCGAGGTCGACCGCCG
>JANNNS010000271.1:0-7279 GCA_031398645.1 Acidobacteriota bacterium | reverse complement strand
ATCGCTTGCCCCGGACCTTGCGGCCGCCGTGCCGGAACGTTCGACGGATGCCGCCCGAGCTGCGGACGAACTGGATCAGCGTTTCTGAAACCCGCCCGTCGCCGCGATCGCCCGCGGTCTCTTTCTGAATCTGTTTCCATTCCTTATCGCGGTCATTGTCTGCCTTTGCTGCTGCTTCTGCCGCCCGCCGGATCTCACGATCGAACACATCTTCACGGGCCAGCGTTTGCTTACGCTTTCCCAGGTCGCCGGCCTTTGCTTTCGAGTACTTGCCCCGGTCCTTCTTAGTCGCTTGTCGTTTCGAAGTACCGACGAACTGCGGCGAACGGATGGGCCGGAATCGGCCCTGTTCATCCATATAACCGGCGACATTCTTTTTGCGTGGGATCGTGTTCATCTACGAAGCATTAGCACCAACAGCAAGGCACCGGCCCCAATAACGACCGGAGTTGAAACCCCGAGTCCCAGCCCGAGATTGTCGAGAAACTGCGAATTGCCAGGACCAGCCGGCATCTGCGATGTGTCGTACGTCGAAGGAGGGCCGCCCGTCTTCGGCGTGTTGCTCTTCGGCGTGCTGCCTGTCCCGCTGCTGCCGCTTGAAGGCGGAACATAAGCGTCATAGGTAACCGACAAGGTTGTATTGCTAAAGACTTTGTTCAGCCCGAAGTTCGCCGTGTAAGCTTCGATCGCCCTGATCGCATTCACCCTCGCCTCTTCCGACGTGTGCCGGTTGTAAAGATTGATCTCGATCTCTACCGTCTGCGCGTATCCGAACCACTGCGGTCCCGCAGAGGTCCGAACCGCATTGACGCTGAAACCGGCGATTTCGAGAGCGGTCTCGATGTATCCGCCGATATCAAAAAAGTTCGGACTGAAAAGCTGAGACGGCGTGGTAGACCCTCGCAGTACCACAACGCGTGTGTCTGCCAGATCTCCTAAACCGTAGTCGCTTTCGAATAACGAGAAGTGCATCACCTTTACCTGCGCCGCGGCGGTTCTTTGAAAAGCAGATATAGCCCCGCGATCCCGCCGAAGGTGATCAACGGATTCGACATCAGCCAGTTGAAGATCCCATCAACACCGCTGCCGACCGTTCCGCCAACGCCTTGCGGTCCGTAGCCTGCCTGCTGTTGACCCTGAGCGTAGTAAATCGGCGTTTCGTCAAAGCCCCGCGTGTTACTTGCCTGGATTGCAAAGACGCTTTGCGACGCTGGGTTATAGCCGATCTGCGTTCCGGAATTTCGCCCGGAGAAAGCCGAGATCGCCTGTGAACCGACACCGAAAGCCTGATTGATGATGTTGTTCCAATCGATCCCGTCCATCGTCTCCATATCGCCGGCCAGGCCTTCAAAAGTGTTCTCGCTGCCGGCGAGTGTGTTTGATTGTTCAAAAAACATTCTTTTGCCCGTCCTGTAACTACTTCTTGCCGTCCATGCTGCTGAGCATCCATAAGCCCACGGCGGCCGCCCCGAGAACGACCAACGGTGAAAATCCGAAGATGGTGTTGTCACCCGCCGCTGTCGTGCTGCGAGGCCCGCCCGTTTTTGTGTTGATCGGGACCCATCCAGCCGGCGTCCACTTCATTCCTGGCGGAGCCTTGACGCCGCCTGTCTCGGGCAACTCGTACGGCATTCCGTCAGGCTGGACGCCGCCGCCTAGATATTCGTTTCTCCATGAGATTTGTTGAGCCTCGGACCCGCCGAACGGAAACGGCAGAATACTTGCGTTCGGATGACAATTGCAGCCACCTATGGCGTCTAGGTAGGCCGTGCCCGAAAAGCAATTGCAGTTTCCCGTGTTGCCCAAAAGACCTTTGTTACCTTGTTTGAACGTCTGCATCATTTCAGCACCAGGACCAGTAAGAGGACCGCCCCGCCGATTAGGAGCAAACTTGGATCGATACCGGCGACCGATTCCGCCGGCGGAGGCGGCGATCCGGACGGCGTGGTCCCTGCGACCGGAGCAGATACGGGAATCGTGCCGACCGGGTTGCCATTCCCGCCCACGGTGTGAACGGGCGTTGTTCCCTGAGGAACAATATCCGGCGGCTGATAGTCGATAGGAACGACCGGATAGTGCTCGGGATAAAGAAGCGGACCGCCTGGCCCAATGCCGACCGGCAGGATGTCCACCGGCCCAAGATCTACCGGCAGAATCTCGATCGGGAAGTCCGAACCGCCGCCGTATTCGCCAGGCTCCAGCCATTCATCGAAATCTTTCGAAAGGCCCATCCCGGCGTTTTCATCGAAGATAGAAAAGCTCATCATTTGCGTCTTAAAAGCAGCAGCAACATAAGCCCGCCGCCGATCATGAATGCCGTTGACGTGATACCACCACCCGAACCGCCGAGCGGGGAAGCCGCCTGCTGTTGAAGCTGAGCTTGCTTGGCCGTCGCCGCGGCCGTTATCTGCTGAACCAGCTGAGCGGCCTGCGACTTAAACTGAGTCAATGCCGCGGCATCTTTACCTTTCTTTGCTTGGTAGACGACAGTGCCGTCCGACAGAGCTGCCGCGATCCGTTGTGCATTACTGATCGCTTCCTGCGGCGAGACCATCGGCGGATTCGAAGAAACCATTTGCAGGATCTGCTGCAGCGTTTGAATGGCCTGGTTGCCGAACGATGTGATCCCCTGCAGTCCGCAAGCGACGTTGGCCCCGCCGCAAGGAGCGAACAGCTTTCCGATAAGAGGCCCAAGGATCGAAGTCCCAGCCCCTATGGCCGAACCAACCCAGCCCATCCCTTCGTCGCGTGAAACGTCGAAGTAGGAATCATCCAAGATTCGAGGAGGACGTTGGTTGTAAACTTGAGCGTGCATATTCAGAAGATCGGATAGAGAAACTTCGCCACATTCGGAGCCTGATAACCGGCCGGCTTATCCTGCGGTGTGGCGTCAAAGTATCGAATCTCACCATTCAACAGCACCGCATTATAAACGTGATTGAAAGCCCGCTGGTCCGGCCGCTGCTTTATCACCACAAAGAACACCTTGTGACCGAGGATCGCGCAGCATGATGCGAAGAAGAGGGACTTGATACCGCAATCGCCTTCAGGCTCGTTCGGGTTCAGCGCGTAGAGCGTCGACCAGATATCGGCGACTCGCTCAACCCCGAAAGGATCCTTCCGATAGTTGATCGTATGCTGTGCGAAATCGAATATCCGATCCACCTCACCGCCGAAATCGTGCGGCCGCGCATCGCGAACTATCTCCCGCAACACGAAGATCCTTAAGTCAGGCTGCAGCCGATCTTCACGAACGATCTGCGCCATCGCGTCGAGTGTCTGCAAATTGCCTTGTTCACCGTCCATCAACGGTTCATTCAAATAACTGGTCCCTCGTTTCCCATCCCGGAATATCTGCATTACCCGTTTCATTAAAATGCGGCTGCGACTTCGTAGCGGATAAATGGAGAGTTGGTGGGTCTCCTTCGTGATCGACTGGAGGATTCGAGGAAGTATTCGCAGCCGCAGAAGTATTTCTACACAAGTCGTGTCCTATTGTCAATACATTATCTTATGTATGGTTGACATATTGTAGAAGCCTGTCTAATATCTGACAGTGCAAGTGACAGTCGAAACGACAGTGTTTTGACAGGAAAAGTGACAGGGAAAAGAGAGCGAAAATGAGGCGAAAAAAAGTTTTGGACGACGCGGGCGTGATCGAGGGAATTCCAGATCTGAAGGACGACGAGCAGTTGGTCAGCGAAGTGACCACCAAGCGGACCGTCCGGAAAGAGAAGACACCGGCGATCGATATCGAGCCGGAGGAAGTTATCGAGATCTCCGACGAGACGGAACGCAATGATGATGAGCCGGCTTATTCGGCCACTTCGCTGGCAGCACTGATCTACAGCGCGGAAGACGAGCCGCTACATAACCAATTCTGCACGGTAGCCGTGCGACGAAATCCGGACGGGATGAATGACCGGTTCCTAACGTCATGCACGAGCGTGCTTCATCTGCCGCGGTTGATAAATGTTGAACTGTCTGCGGATAAGGAAGATATTGAAGATCGCGTTCGAAGCGAGTATGGCGGCGGGCATTACTTCTTTCAGGTTCACTACAACAATCGCCTTGCTTCAAGCTGGAAATCCACCCTTGCCGATTTGCCGCCGCAACTACGATCCTCCAAGTCTGAGCCCGAAACGAACACTCCGCCGCCGCCGATACAGGAACCTGTTAACCCATTCGATCAGTTCTTCGACACTCTTCGCAAGCAGAAGGAAATGAAGGAACTGCTCTTCGGAGATGAACAGAAGCGATTGGAGTTAGAGATCGAACGACTAAAGACCGAGGCCGCAAAACAACCGCTTCCGACGCCAGAGCCTAGGTCAGAGAAGCTGATATTGCTTGAACATGCACTGCAGGCCGGCAATCCCACACTCCAGGACCGGCTGTTGTCGCATCTCTTTCCGGAGCCTGAGGAGAACAGCTCACATTGGATTGTCGATCTTGTAAAGACTGGGTTTGAGCACAAAGAGGATCTCGCCGGCATTGCTCAGATGGTCCTTGGCGGAGTGCTCCCTCAACCCAAATCGCATGGCATTGAAGCACTCCTGAGACAGCAGCCGCCAAAAGATCCTGCTTTAGCTGAGGATATGAACCCTCCTCCACGTTCGAATTTTCAACGGCGGAAACTAGAGGAATCTAGCGGTTCCTCCAAGCCGGTTATCGACACCGATGTTGATAGCTCAGCTGCCAGTGAGGAGATTGCCCTGTCGAATGACACAAACTAATCAGACAATTAGCTGGAAAGAGGTGATAGCTTTTCTATCCCCGACCGGCCAGCAGCAATTGGTCGATTTTGTTCGACAAGCCCGAGAGGAGCGCGGGGCTGGCTGGCTACCCGAGATACAGGCGGAGTTCCCGACCTTTAGCTGGATTGTTGAACTGGTTTGCACAAAATCCCCCCGAGAGGCTGTCGAAGAATTACAAGTGGCTTATCCTTCGTTGCCCTTGTGGATGATAGAGAGCCAGCTAACCAAATTTCACGAAGTACTGAAAACTGAGATCGAAAGGAAGAGATAAATATGTTTCCGAACTTTATTGGAATAAATGAAAAGTTCCTGAACCTAAACGCGGTAGCTTTGATCGAGGACCGAACCGACGAACTAAGCGGCTCCGTTGCTCTCGTTACTACCTCTGATGGTGCCGAAATCGAGTTAAGCGGCACGGACGCTGATATCCTTTTCGACCGAGTAGAACTGATTACCCGAACAACGGAAGATTTGATAATAAAACTTCAGACGGCTACTTGATCGAATGTTTCACTCAAAGAGGAATTTATTTAACGCCCTGCGGCCGTTTTACGGATTGTTTCGGATTGAGGGGTTAATATTGCCGGCATTACTCGTAATTCCGCATCGATAAGTTTTTGTTCGCATATATAACTATCTAAATAGGCATCAAGAGCTTCGTATTTACTAACAAGTTGTTCGGGCGGTTTTTTACCTCCCTGAATAACTTTGCCGTAACCACATTTGGCTATCAAAAGCTCCTCGTACCAAGCCGGCCTACGGCCTATTTTTTCGAGATCTTCAGTAGTTAGCCAATAGACATCTGCGGAAGCTGTTCGATTTAATGTCTCCTTGAGGTACTGCGGAACCTGATTCTCGTCGAGTACGGCGTCCAATAATTTCGTCAGTTCCATCTGCCGGGAACGCGCGTCCAGTGGGCTAAGCTTCTCGAAATGAACGGGAGCAAAATACGCGCGATGTATACCAACCATAATGGGGTCTTTCGCGGATCGATGCACGCCGCTTAAGAATAGATAGAAGCAGGAGCTGGCACACTTATCCCCCTCGACGGTTATGATTGGGTAAATCGAGCGCAGAATGGCAGATACCTTCAACGCTTCAACAACATCGCCGCCGTTCGACGCGAGCCTAATCCATCGGGTGTTCTTGTACCTTTGGAAGTTTTTTCTTAGAAATGAACGGAATCGTTCGCTGTCGCCCGCTTTGATTTCTCCAAATAGAACCAGATGCTCCACCTTATCACGCGTTTCCCACCGAAAATCCATTCCAAGCGAATTAATCGGAAATAAAATAAGGATTACTGCTAGAAATAACGAAGGCGTTAACCAATGCGGCATTGTCTACTCCTGTTTAGAGAAGGCTGGCGCTCTAAGAGCTGGCATCGGTGAGTAATTCGTGCGCCGATTCGAGCGCCTCAGCTTCGCCCTGCTCCTGGTAGCGCGTGCGCAGTTGATTGTAGAGCTTGGCCTTTTTTGCGCCGAGCTTTTTGATGGCGGCCTCGGCCTTCTGCTCAAAGCCTTTTTCACGGCCGAACAGATGGTTGAAGCGCCGCGCAATTTCGCGCGTGATTTCCACATGCGACGCCTGATCCTCGCCGACCGGAACCATATTGGCGCGGTAAATCAGAATATCGGCAGCTTGCATGAGGGGATAACCCAGAAAGCCATGCGTAGAAAGATCGCGTTCGGCAAGATTCTCCTGCTGCTCCTTGTAAGTGGGAACACGCTCCAGCCACGACACCGGCGTGATGAGCGAAAGATACAACGTCAGCTCGGCGTGCTGCGGCACCCTGGACTGGATGAACAGCGTCGCCTGCGCCGGATCAACGCCGGCCGCGATCCAATCGACCACCATCTCATAAACATTCTCTTCGATAACCTCGGGGTCTTCGTAATGCGTAGTCAGCGCGTGCCAATCGGCGGCAAAAAAGAAGCACGGATATTCGTGCTGAAGCTTCGCCCAATTTTTCAGCGCGCCATGATAATGGCCTAAGTGCAAACGCCCAGTCGGGCGCATGCCGGACAGAACTCGGTCTGGATACATGAATGAAATAACCGCGTTAACTCAACGCAAGTGTTTGAAAAACCGTATTTATAAAATAATGCGCCGGCAATTTTGTAGTAGCGGGCCGACGCTGGAGATGTTTGGCATCAAAGGCCAAAGACGGAGTATATCGCGTTCTGGGCCGCCGCGACCAGTGGCCATAGCCAGGGGTTAATCAGCCCGGATAGCAGTAGCGCTATCAGGATAAACATTCCGTAGGGTTCGAGACGCGAATACGAATACGACAGCTTGTCCGGCAGTAGCCCGGCGACGATGCGTCCGCCATCAAGCGGCAAAATCGGCAGCAGGTTAAAGATCATCAGTATTGCATTCACCTGGATACCCGCCACGGCGACCAACTGCAGGAAAGTGCCGGGCTGCGATTTGTCCGGGATTGCTACTATCGCCGCCAGCACTCCCCAGCCTATCATCATGACGAGATTTGCCATCGGCCCCGCAGCGGCGACCCAGATCGAATCTCT
>JANNNS010000256.1:0-3564 GCA_031398645.1 Acidobacteriota bacterium | reverse complement strand
AAACAGGCCAAGCCCCCGCTGACTGCACCCCAAGCAACAGCTTTCGCAAGATCTATCCGAGCTTGGCCGGACTCAAGCTGACGCGCCACTTCGGCAATCACTCCGCCGGCGAAGTTATCTCCGCAACCCGTGGTATCTCCTTTTCGCTCGGGACGCGCGATCAGCTCTGCTACGATAGATTGCGATACAGGGAAGTGACTGTTTGATTGCGGTACATATAAATCACAACCGATTTTGAGCGCAACGTTTCGAGAGCCGTTGGTAACGATGGCGGCCCCAACGCCCTGTTTTATGAAGAAATCCAGAGCGTCATCAAGTGTTTCTGTTCCGGACAAGCGAAAGGCCTCTTCCAAATCAGCGATTAATAGATCGATGGACGAATAGCTTTTGTCGCTAGAACCCAAGGGCCAGCGCGCGAAAGGATTTTGCCGCTGATGACGGAAATCGTACACGGTATTTACAACGGTGAAGGCGCCTGTACTCTTGGCCTGGAGCACTAGTTGATCGAGCGAGTCATGGAGTTGGGGAACAAGTGCGGTTCCACCAAAGACCACCATGTTCGTTTTGAAAAAGCCCACATCCAGATCTTCCGAACTCAATTGTCCTGCAGCACCGATGGTATTGATGAAAGTGCGCTCGCCACGTCCTTGGTCAAAAGCGGGGTCGGATAAGACCACAGTGCGCGGCGTTCGCCCCACCTTTTTCAACAAGCCCGCAGAGCCTAGAGGAGTACGATCTATTTGCCGGCAAAGTTCGGCGCCTTCGGCGTCTTCGCCGATTGCGCCGATAAACCTGACATGGAATCGACTCGAGTCCAGTATCTGAGCTGCGTGTATTAAAGCAACGACTGCCGGTCCCCCAATATTTACCATATCGACGGGCTTTCCCGACGTTATTTCTTGAAGCGCAGGCTCCAAATCGCGGTCGATAAATGACTCAAAGTCTTCGGTGAAAACCAACTTTCCGGGTAGCAATCCTCCATCGCCTTCGAAGCGAGATCGATAGGCCACGAAAGCGGAAGAAGTAAAATCAGCTCGGGCATAGATGTAGTCAAGAAGGCAGCAACCAATTCCAGCTATGGTGAACATCGGGTTTCGTTCTTATCGAATTGGATAGTCGGACACGAGGCGGCGCCAAGGAGCAACGTCTTCGACAATGCTCGGAAAACGACCTATGGATTCGAAAAAGCGATTGTCGGCGTGGTCGTCATTCACCTCGCTAACCTCGCCCACAAGAGTTCGTCCTTCAGCATAGAATCGATGATACAAGCCCCGAGTCAGGCAAATGCTCTCGCCGGGCGACAGCCTTACCTCACCGCCAGAATCAATTGTCCTATCCATGCCATCGATATTGACACTAACGGGTGTCGTGGCTTTCCCTTCGGTTTCATCAGAATTCCACAACTGGAGAACAAGTATTCCGCCCCCGCGATTGATGATGTCCTCGGTCTTCTTATAGTGAAAGTGAGCGGGTGTTTCCTGGCCGCTTTCAACGATCATGATCTTCTCGGCGTACTTCTTTGTCTGTTTTCCTGGTTTGCCGTTACGTAGCGTAAAGAGAGTCAAACCCCACTTCGCAAAATTGCCAGAACCGAAGTCAGTAATATCCCAGCCCAACTGGCAGTCAAATATCTCCTTGTAATTAACGGTCGATAGTTTCCAGTGATCTTCTGTCCAGTCAGCCAAAGGGGGGAGCCTAAACTGATGGAGATTCAAAAAAGCTCGGGCCGACTGCAAAATCTGGTTAGTTTGACTTCGTTTCATAGAAATTCCTCAGATTCAAAATTTATCAAAACAGAAGCTAACCTAGGTTAGCTTCTGTTTCGAGGATATCGCCGACTATCCAAGTTGTCAAGGTGCAGTCTTTTCCAATATGGTATGGATCTGAAGGTGTTGCCGTGTTTCCAGCGAGGGATGAGTCAGAGCGAGGGTAAATGGATCGAATGATCGGGGCATGGTGATCGAAATGAACGAGAACAAGCTGGTTACGCTAGACCATCCTGCGGACCGTCAATTCGCTTCCGGTCGCTCTCCGCCCCACCTCGCGGTGACGCAGTTATACTCCTGTAAGGTTTAGCCGAATGGTATGACAATTAATCCAGCACGCAAATATCCGAAATTATTGCCCCGGCGAAGGCCGGAGTCTATGAGATAAATCGAGGTCCGTACTGGTATATACCGGCCTTCGCAGGCATGAAGAAAATTACCTACTTCATCGGGCCGAAGCAATAGCCTCGCTTCCCGTCGCACAACAAACGCTAAACCGGCATTTCGCCTCATATAATCGCCGTCATCCGCATTCAACCCTTGACGGGAAGCCCTACGATACGGCTTACTTCAACCTCAGCAAGCGGTTGCTTAAAATCCGTCAGAGATATCTCTTAAGAAATCCGAAATTCTGCCCAATTTTGTGGGACTACCTCTGTTTCGTATGAGAGACCTCCTTGAAGTACCCATCCAAATTCGGCAGCTGCCGATCAATTGAACTTAATCGCGAAAGCCGACTACTGATGTACGGTTTGATGGCTTAACGTAGAGTACACACTGATGTCAAAAGCTAAACCTACAATGAAAAGCATTGCCGAAGAACTCGGTGTTTCTCGGTCCACAGTATCGTTTGTTCTTGGTGGAGAGGCAGAACGGCGTCGCATCAATTCAGAAACCGCTCAACGAATTCTCCAGCGGGCGGAGGAACTAGGCTTCAGACCTAACTATTTTGCTCAAGCACTCAATAATCGGAAAACGGGCGCTATCGGGCTAGTGTTCCCCGACGTGCATGAAATCTACATGTCACAAATGTTACGAGGTATTGACGAGGTTTTTGCCGATCACGACGCCACAATGGTACTTTCCTCGAGCCGGATGGACCGCGTTCTGGAGAAGAGAAATATCGAGTCCCTCCTTTATCGGGGAATTGACGGTTTGATTATTGTTCCCTGTGCCGATTTCAATTCGCGGCCGACTGAAGTGCCTGAACTTGCCACTTTGCTTAAAGAAAAACATATCCCGGTCGTTTGTGCCGATAGAATTCCAAACGGATGGCTCGGCAACTCAGTAGTTCAGGATGATCGAACCAACGCCCGATTGGCAGTTGAATTGCTTATTGATCAAGGAGCGGAGCGAGTGGCCTGCGTGTCCTTTGACTTGAATGCGTCCAGCATTCGTGGTCGTATCGCTGGCTATCAGGACGCATTGAAAACGCGGCGGCATAGCGCTGATCCACGATGGCTGGTTCTACTCGACCGGGTTGATGCGAAAAGTCAGGATCTTTCGGATACATTGAAGGCTCTTTTATCCTTGCCAGTCAATGAGCGCCCGGATGCTTGGTTCGTTACTACTGAGGGACTTTCGTACCGAACACGTGATCTGCTTCTCCGCCAGTCGCCTTTGGGCAATGATCCCCTGCCCATAGCACGCTTCGGTGCCGATCCCTCGCATTACTCCAGCGGGATGATATCTGTATATCAACCACATGTCGAAATAGGCAGGCTTTCAGCGGAATTGCTTTTCAAGCAAATGCACGATCCCAGCCTTGGTTCCACGCAGATAGTGATGGCCAGTTCAA
>JANNNS010000252.1:0-4562 GCA_031398645.1 Acidobacteriota bacterium | reverse complement strand
GGTTCGTTGTATGCCGTTATTCTGGCTTACTTCGGCCACTCCCGCTCTAACGAAGCGGTACAAGCCCGCCAAGTCTTGGACGAAGCCGCGGCAAAGGGAAAGAAAACGGATTGGCCCTTTCCCGTAATTCGATTTTTGCGCAACGAAATTTCTAGTGCTGACTTGCTCACCGAAGGAAAAGATATTGATAGACTGACGGAAATCCATTCCTACCTTGGGATGAACTTTCTGCTATCAGGCAATGAAAATGAGGCTCGCAAGCATCTGAGTTGGGTAGTAAAGAACGGAAAAAAGACCTTCGTAGAATATGGATTCGCGGTTTCCGAATTAGACCGACTTCCAGCACCGGTTTCCAAATAAAATCGGTCTGTGAAAAAATATTTTCATGTGGAAATTTTTCTTTTCCACAGACTCTTTGAAAACTTAAAATGTTCTTTCATTTCTTAACTCAAGCCAATGATAAGCTTGGACGATTTTCCACAAATTTATCCACAGCGTAGCCGCAATAGTTATCCACAGCCTGTTCCTAGAAGTCGATGCGAAACGGCCAATAGTTAAAGTGCTTTCTACTTGACTTGCGAAAATACGGGTGTAGTATAGCTACACAAGTCGAGATTGCTTACGGGCATTTTGACCGGCACCGGGAGGTGGAACAGATGCGGTGACGCATCGTTCGAAAGCAGCAGGAGCGGAATGCCGCTGCTTGGACGCCCGGAGCCGAAGCCGAAAGGCTTGCTAGGCTTGGCCGCAAGCTTAAGCCGAGTTACTCGGATAAAAACGAGTAACGCCCGATGGAAATGATCAGCCTGATGGGTGCTAAGCCGCTCGCGTCGAAAGACGATGAGCCTCGTTGACGGGGACGTAACCGTCGGTGGAGGAAAAGCCACCAGAAAAACTACCTAACGGCACCACGCACCTTGAGTGCGAACGGAATGCGAAAGCAGGAAGGGTGCTGACCGGAGAATGACTCCCCGCAGAGCGACTTCGGAATACAAAATCGGTGGTTCGAACGTGTACATGCGAGAACCGCCACCTACTTTCAAAGGATGCTTCGGCATTCCAGAAAGGAAAACAAAAGCGTTGCAGCGAGCGATCGCCGCGACGCTTTTGTTTTATGTTGAGAACGTATTTAGGATTTGGTCTTTACATCGACCCTGAACTTTCCGCTCGTGATCGCTTTCGGCGACGAAACACCGATAAAAATGTTGTAAGTATTCTGGGTAGGGTTCTGAAATTCCACCTTTCGTTCACTGGTCTGCACCTTCCCTTTCCATGGCCGATCCCATTTATGGTCCGCCTCGCAGGTGATGCATCTCGCTAGATCCGGCACCATATCAAAGGAGTCGGCGCCCATCATATAGGCGTATAAGCTTAGGTTTACGCTCTCATCCGTCGGCGTAACGCTGACGGTAACGATCGATCTTGCAGGGATCGATGTGGCAAAGAATACATGGTTTCCACGAAACTTCTCATTCTGCGTAGCCGGGAAACATGCGTTCGAACTGCTTGACGCCCAACTTAGGTCTTCCATCGGCTTCCCGGCGGAAAGGTCGCCTTCGGCCGAGGCGGTCGCGTTGCTTTTGCTTTCGATGAGCTTGACGTCGGCCCGCCAACTGCCCGCGCGTTTCTGTCCGATCGAGTTGAGTGGGGCCATGATAAAGAATGACGCGATCATCACTGCTACTAATATACTTTTCATCTGTCCTCCTGATTATTTGTCGACGACGTTGACCATTATAGAGGCGGTATCGCCAAAGACGCTTCCCCGTTTCGTAAGGAAAAAGGTTAGCTCATACTTCCCGGGCGGTACACCGGTTCGCATCGTGTATGTGTAAACAAACGTCTCGCCTGCGGGCACTGGCGACCTCAAATTGACCGTTCCCATCGCAAGTGTGCCGATGGCTATCGTCCTCCGGTCGGCCGAATCGGCTTCGCTCCTGACGGCCACGTCGCCCGGTACCCATTGAGCTTCCCCGCTGTTGAGGAAAGTGGCTTTGACCGTGTAGCTGCTGTTTCTCTGGACCTCCCAATTGGACCCAACCTTTTTAGCTCCCTGGATCGTGATATCCCGATACTCAAACCTCGAATCAAATTGTCCGGCAGACACTCGAAGATTGACTGTCTCGGCGTCCCCGAACTCGGCATTGCCTTTGGCCATCGTGACCTTCAGCACATAATCACCGACCCAGTCCGGGCCTGTGAAATCATACATAAATTCTGCCCTTTCGCCGGGATCGGTGGTAGCCGGCAAGCGAAGCTTGCTCGGTTCCGGCACCAGGTCATCGCGTTCGGTAGATCCGCCTGAAGGTGCACGGAATATGACAACCTTCAGTCGATAATTACTCGCATCCCACTTTACCGTGCCGGTATTCTGGACCTGAAAGTAGGCTTTGCCCTTCTGATTAGCCGATATGGGGTTCGGCGTCAGTCTCATTGCCAGAAATTTTGCATCCAGAACGTCAGCTTTCGCACTCGACGCACCGAACACAGCCGCCGTTGTTACCGCAGCAGCTACAAACATTTTCTTAAATAATTTTTTGTTCATTCTTGTCACCTCAGATATATGGGATCTCCAGTTTTTGATCAGGCTCAATAATGTCCGGATTGGGCCCGATCACGCTAAGGTTGGCCTTATGTATCACGGTGTACTTCATCGGATCGCCGTAGTATTGCTGAGCGATCTTTGAAAGCCATTCGCCGGACCTAACAATGTGATATCGCTTGCTTCCGCCGGTCGGCGGCAGACTTCCGCCGGACACCGGCGTCACCTGAAAATCCGGGACCTTCGTCCCTTCCCTGGCCATCCGCTGCAGGCACTCCTGGATAAGGCGGCGAAATTCACCGTAGGTGTAGGAGCGGACACGCTCAAATGTGTCCTTGTCTTTCTCGGCTGTCACAGCGGTCATATAGTCGGGAAAGCCCTCATCGATGAAGCCGCCGCCGGGCGGGTCTGGCCACAGCGTCCCGCCCATTGCCGCGTGAGTTCCGAAGAATGGGATCGGACCCGGCCCCTTGGTCTTGGTCCAGTTCTCCCGCTTGGACCCACAATTGCCGAAAGATTCACGGGATCGAGCCGCCGGATCACGCACCACGTGGATCACGTTTCGAACATTGTCGGCGATCGGCGTATTGTTGAACACATCGCCTACACCGAAAGAACGGTCGACCGGATCGTACAAAAGCAGACACTCGACCGGTATGGCATGGTCCTTCAGCCACTTGCAGACCTCGATCACGGCGGCAGCCCCGCGGCTGTATCCCGCAAGGAATACCGCCTTGCCGTGAACCGGACCGCGGCGATACGGCCCCCATTGCGAGACGACGAAATCCTTTATCGCCCGTGCCTGATGCTCGGTTGAGATATCGGGGCGATTATCGAGAGCGTTTGGGCCGCGTTTGTAATCGGCGGGCCCATGACTCCAGGTACGATAGAGCTGGTGGACGTTGCTGTTGCGAAACGTCACTTCGTAGTCTTGGTCGTTTTCGATGCTTGTACCATCGACGCCTCCAAAGATAAGTACTGGCCTGTTTGACATGGTCTTTCTCCAAATATTGCTGAAACTAAAGTTTTTCGATCTTGCTTACGTCCACCTTACATTTATCCTTGGGATCAGGAGCCACCGTTCCCGTTAGGGTCGCTACCTCGCCGCCGACGACTGTTTTGTTGTCGGCGGTGTAGGCGATCAGATCGTTCCACGTATAGTTGTCAGGCAGCATTTTTATTTTGTTGGGCCGAGGCTCGACCGTGCCGGACATGTTTACGAAAACGGCATCGCCTGTGGCGTCGGCTTTTGTCATTAGGATCAGCTTGTAATTGATACCTGCTCCCTGTCCGCCCCGCGTATATTTGGTCACTTCCAGTGATTTTGGTAGCGAGAAATAGCCTTTTATGGAAACGTTGGTCCCTTCAGGCTGAGCACAGACGTCCTTTACCTCGACGGCGATCGGCAGCTTTTCGCTGCAGCCTGCGGTCAGGGCAATGCCCGCGATGAAGATTGCTGTCAGAATTCGCATGATGTTTCTCCTTTTCATTCGATCATTAATATCTGTTCCTATTGTTGTGCTTAGTCCGAAAGATCTTTCGACTCGCCCGGTTCTCCTTCCTATGAAGGCGAGAGCGTTCCCTCCATGTAACTCGTCCGTCTGCCTTCGCTTTCCTCTCGAAGCGTCGGGTGGCGGCCGTACTCCGGCGGATACTCCTCACTTCTCGCCGGGTCACTTGGCCTGATCTGACCCCGGCCTTGACGCGATTTCGCTGGATCCGCTGGCGGCGGTTCACGCCCGGCGTCGTCTGTCCCAGAGCGGCCGTGTAGAAGATACCCGTCAATCCGGCGATGATCAGCGTGATCAATATTCTCTTCATCAGTGGTCTCCTTGACATTTGCTTTGCACGTCGTTCGTTTCGTACTAAAATCGACCACGGTGGACGAGTTTAGCGGTTGACGCCAACCGTAAACGGCTTAGCGTTGAAAGTCCTCAAGGAATCGGTCAAAAAGTTCTCAAAGAGTTCTCAAAAGGATCAGAGTGAAGGAAACAAGGGAGTTATGTGAATTCGGAGGCTT
>JANNNS010000249.1:0-3465 GCA_031398645.1 Acidobacteriota bacterium | reverse complement strand
GCTGCCGACGTGCGGACTGGAATAATGGTCTACTCGCTGTACAGCGAAACGCGTGAGCCGACCGAAGAAATGGTCGCGGGTGTCGACACGATCGTGATAGATCTGCAAGAGGTCGGATGCCGGATATACACGTTCATCTATACGATGGCGAACTGCATGATCGCGGCGAAGAAATTCGGCAAAAAGATCGTGGTCTGTGATCGGCCGAACCCGATCGGCGGTAACGTCGCCGAAGGCAACATCACGGAGCACGAGTTCAAGTCCTTCGTGGGCCAGTACGAACTTCCGACTCGTCACGGAATGACGATCGGTGAACTGGCGAGGATGTTCAATGAACATTTCGGCATCGGCTGTGAACTTGAAGTCATTGAGATGGAAGGCTGGCGTCGCGAGATGTGGTGTGATGAAACCGGCCTGCCGTGGGTGCTTCCCTCGCCGAACATCCCCGATGTCGATACGTGCGTCGTCTTTCCCGCCACTGTGCATTTTGAAGGTACCGAATTGAGCGAAGGCCGCGGCACGACCCTGCCTTTCTTGCTCAACGGTGCGCCGTTCATTGATCCCTACGCCTGGGCTGATGAGTTGAGTAAGTTCAATTTTCCCGGTGTAGCATTTCGACCGGCCTATTTTAGGCCAACGTTCTGTGAGTTCGCAGGCGAAATCTGCGGCGGCGTCCAGATTCACGTGACCGATCGCGAGGCGTTTACGCCGGTGATCGTCGGCGTTGCGATGGTGAAGACCATTTACGACATGTATACGAGCGAATTTGAGTGGCGGCAGAACGCTTACGAATACGTCTTTGACAAGAACCCTATGGACGTCGTCTGCGGCACTGATAAGATCCGCAAAGCCATCGAATCCGGGGTTTCGGTCAAGGAGATCGGCGATTCATGGACGGCAGGGTTGAGTGATTTTCTTGAGGCACGCCGTCCGTATCTGATCTACTCGTGAAGGATCATGAAAAAGAAATAATGTTCGAATCGATCCATTTTACTTCGAAAGGCAGAGCGACTACAGCGGCTTCCAGTCCAGAGGTCATCGCCTCCTTGAGCACGATCGTGGGCAGTGAAAATGTCGTCATTGACCCGGATCGCGTTGAGCCATATGGAGCAGACGCGGTCAAGGAGAAGTTTCCGCCCGAGGCAGTTGTCTTTCCTGAATTGACTTCGGAAGTGGTCGAAATTTTGAAGCTCGCGAACCGAAAGATCTTTCCGGTCACGGCTCGCGGCGGTGGCGTGGGTTATACCGGCGGAGCAGTTCCGGTCGATGGCGGTATTGTCATTGGTACAGACCGAATGAAGAAGATCATCGAGATCAGCGCGGATGATCTCTACGTGGTGTGCCAGCCTGGCCTTACCACTTATGAGGTTCAGCAGGCGGTCGCGGAGCAAGGATTGATGTTTGCACCTGACCCAGCAAGCTATAAGGACAGTTTTATTGGCGGCAATATTGCGGAAAATGCAGGCGGCATGCGGACGCCGAAGTATGGCGTGACGAAGCATCACGTTCTTGGGCTAGAGGTCGTGACCGCAACCGGTGAGATCATTCGAACGGGCGGAAAGACGGTCAAGAACGTTGTGGGGTTCGACCTGACGGGCCTGATGTGCGGCAGCGAGGGAATGCTTGGCATCATTACTGAAGCGACTCTGAAATTATTGCCGATGCCCGAAGCCACTTCGACCGTCCGGGCGAATTTCCATTCAATGGAAGCGGCCTGCAAAGTGCTGACGAAATTTACTCCGCACGGACTGCTGCCGATGGCGATGGAAGTGTTGGACAAATTCTGCGTCGCTGCGGTCGAGGAGAATTTTGCGTTTGGTCTGTCGAAAGACGCCGAGGCGATCCTGCTCGTGGCAGTTGACGGTTCGAAGGAAGAGGTTGAACGGAATGCGTTAATGATCGAACGCATCATTGGCGAGAATGGCGGCTTTGATATTCTGCGGGCGAAGTCGAAAGAGGAAGAAGACAAATTGTGGGACGTCCGGCGTGCGATCTCGCCCAGCCTGATGAAATACGGGACGCTGAAGATCAATGAGGATGTCGTTGTCCCGCGTTCAAAAGTGCCGGAGCTTGTGGCCCGAATCGAGCAGATCGGTAAGAAACACAATACCTTCGTCGCCAATTTTGGCCACGCAGGCGACGGCAACATTCACGTTAATTTCGTCGTGGACCGCAACGATTCCGACGCGATCGTCCGCGCCCGCCAATGTGTAAGCGAGACGTTCCAACTTTCCGTCGAACTCGGCGGCACCATCTCCGGAGAACACGGCATCGGTTACGTGAAGGCACAATACATGGATTACGCGATCGACAAACCGACGCTTGAGGTAATGAAAGGGATCAAGAAAGTGTTCGATCCGAACGGCATCCTGAATCCCGGAAAAATGTTTGTTTAAGGTGCCCCATTCTAGCAGCCCGGCCACATAAAGCCCGCGGTCATTTCCGCTGCCCATTTGCCATTCTTGATCTTGATCAACCTGCCCGTCAGATCGCTTAACGAACTGTCCCGCTCGTAGTCTTCGGGCGTAGAGTAGCGGCCTGAGAACCGGTAGCTGACGCCGCCGATGGTTTCGGTCTGAAACTCTATCTGCCGGTCGTAGATCGCGATCCGGGTAAACTTGAATTCCTTCGTCGTCTTCAGAAGTCCTTTTGGCGGGATGGGAACGCCATCCGTTCCGTCGGCGTTCGTTTTGTCATAGTCGATGGTGGTCACTTCCAGATGGTCGATATCCTCGAATGCTTTCGGTATCTTTTCGACGTCCAAATAGAAGTACCCGTGCGGGCTGAAGTCGTACTCGTAGTCCTTATTCGGTTCGGGGGCTTTTTCCGGAGTAGTAGCTACCGGCAAGACCGGTTCTTCGATCTTCTCCGGCGACAGTTGTCTTGTTGACGCCAGCGATCTCTCGCTTGTGCCAAACAGGCCACCGAAAACGGCATTGGATATGGCAAGAATGGCGATTGCGGCGCCGAAAGAAAAGACGAACATTGGTGCCGAGAATAACAGACGGTGAACTTTCATATTTGTAACTTCCTTTCAAAAGAATTGATTTCTCCGAGCATCATTCTCGTCCGTGTCAGGCTGAATGAAACAGCGGAGTCACAACACCGCGCTCCTGTGGCTTCCCACATTGCCGACGGCAGCGTGCGGCGAGTAGTGTGTGAAACAGTGCCTGAGTCAGGCTGATCCGTCCGCAGTGCTATAATCATGCCGAACGTTCCTTTTCATCCAATGTCGATCCTTATTGCCGAAGACAACGAAGCTCAACGCAGGTATCTGCGTGATCTGCTCGTGAACGAATTTCCGGGCCACGGAACTGTCTTCGAGGCAAGCGACGGCGAGGCTGCGGTGAGTCTGACGCTTGAGCATCGGCCGACGCTTGCGATTCTGGACATTCAAATGCCAAAGCTTTCCGGCGTGAAAGCGGCCCGCGCCATCTGGCGGGATTTTCCTGAGGCACGGATCAT
>JANNNS010000221.1:0-22497 GCA_031398645.1 Acidobacteriota bacterium | reverse complement strand
ATGGAGGAAGAGGGCATCTATTATTACTTCGAGCATACGGCAAATTCGCATCGCCTGATCCTCGCCAACACACCGGCTTCGCACCGACCGTGTCCGTCTTTATCAAAAGTGGGCTTTGCATTAGATAAAGCGGGCGGGTGGATCCCGTCGATCTTCACGTGGCAGGTCGACAGCAGTATACGCACGGGCAAACATGAGCTGGGCGATTTCAATTTCCAACTGCCGAATCACAAGCTGGAGGCCAGGCATACGAGTCTGTTCAACGCGGGAGACAACCGGAAGCTTGAGAATTACGACTGGACAGGTGGGTATGCAAAGCGGTTTGACGGCATTGACGCGGGCGGAGGAGAAAAACCTGCCGAACTTAACAAGATCTTCAGCGACCGTGAACGGACGGTCCGCATACGGCAGGAGGAGATCGATGTTTCTTACAAAACAATCTACGGGTCGGGCGACTGCTGCACGTTGACGGCCGGCCACAAGTTCGAGTTTGCTGACCATCCGATCAAGAAAAATAACATCAGTCACATCCTGGTCCATGTGGAACACGATGCGGACCAATCACCGAACTACGTTGCAGATCGACCGGTGAACCGTGCCTATATCATAAATTTCACGTGCATTCCGCACGGCGAGGGCCACGCCCCTTTTCGACCAGCCCGAAGAACCGCAAAGCCCATCCTGCACGGCGGACAAACAGCATTTGTGGTCGGAACTCCCGGACAGGAGATCTTTACCGACAAATACGGCCGGGTCAAAGTGCAGTTTCACTGGGATCGCTCGGGCAGGATGGATGGCGGGAGTTCGTGCTGGCTTCGCGTGGCTCAAGGCTGGGCGGGCAACGGTTGGGGGTCGATGTTCATTCCGCGGATCGGAATGGAAGTGATGGTCCACTTTCTCGAAGGCGACCCGGATCAGCCGATTATAACCGGCTGCGTATATAACGCGGCGAACATGCCGCCATACAAATTGCCCGAGCATAAAACAAGGTCGGGTATCAAGACCGGATCGACTGTAGGCAGCAAGGGATTTAACGAACTTCGATTCGAGGATAAAAAGGGTAAGGAACAGATCTTCATTCACGCCGAAAAGGACCAGGATATCCGCGTCAAGGAAGACTGTATGGAAACCATCGGCTCGAGCCGGCATCTGATCGTAGGCGGCGATCAGCGTGAAAAAGTCTATGCCGATAAGCATCTCTGCGTGGCTGGTGATCTGTACGAAAAGATAGAAAGCTCGACTTCGCTCCAGGTCGGCGGCGACAAGGATGAAAAGGTTGGCAGCAAGTACGCCCTTGAGTCGGGCAAGGAGATCCACCTTAAAGCCGGGATGAAGGTCATCATCGAGGCCGGCGTTCAACTCACTCTAAAAGGCCCGGGCGGCTTCATTGACATCGGCCCGGGCGGAGTCACCGTCCAAGGAACAATGGTCCTGATCAACAGCGGCGGGAGTGCGGGATCGGGTTCGGGGGCTTCGCCGACCAGCCCTAAGTCTCCGAGAGAGGCTGATGGTGCGCACGGTGGAAAAACCGTCAAACGGCCGCCAGCTCCGCCCCAACCTCCATCGCCTGGCCTTGCGAAGACCAAAATCGCTGCAAATAAGCTCAGAAAGCAGAAGGACAAGGCCAAAGCGAAAGGAATGTCGACGGAGGAATTGCAGGAGACTATTAAAGAGCTCGATGAACTAGTGCAGGCCGAGCTCGGCAAGTTGAAGGTAAACAAGGTCGCAGCGAAAGCAATAAAGACCTTGATCGCCATAAAGGAAGGGCTTCCATTCATCAATGATGCGGACCCGACAACAGTTGAGGCTGAAAAGAAAGCGGCGGAAGCCAAAAAGCACGAAGAAGAGGAGTACTGGAAAAAAGCAAAAGAGAACCCGGAAGGCGTGACCGCTCCAGATGGAACCTCATACGTGGATACTGAGGAGCTTTACAAAAAAATGGATGAAGAAGCCAAAAGGAAGGAAGAGGAATACTGGAAAAAGGCAAAAGAGAACCCGGAAGGCGTGACCGCTCCAGATGGAACCTCATACGTGGATACTGTGGAACTTTACAAAAAAATGGATAAAGAAGCCAAAAAATAAAATGTGCGAATCGTCCTAATAGTGTCGGCCCGCGATCTACGGGCATACATGGAAACTTAAAGGACCGAGCGTGAGGTTATGAATCAGAATAAGCTAAACCAATATCTCAGTGCAGGCTCTACGCGACTCTACGGGGTCCTGGACGGAGCTGCCATTGCCGACCTCCAGACTCGTATTTACGAAGCCGAGCTTCCTAACTATTGCCTGTTCCAGGGTGATCTGGACCGCGACCTCGCCGAGGTTGCCCCATTTCTGGTCTACCTTCCCGTAGGGCACCGATTCACCCAATGGTTATTTAGCGAAGGATTCGGCGACACATGTGGCATTTTCGCACATGCTAGGGCGTCATTTATTGACGTTCGTCGCCATTTTCGCTCTCTTGCGAACGTCTATGACGCGAACGGAAATTCCGCGATCTTTCGATATTACGATCCGCGGGTTCTGCGAAGATATTTGCCGACGTGCACGCCAAATGAGCTGATAGGATTCTTTGGAAACGTGGAGACGATATTTGCCGAATCAGAGGACGGTAAGACTTTGGTGAGTTTCGAACTGGAGAATCACGTCCTGAAAAGATCCGAACTGAACTGACAGGAGACAAGATGCCGCCAGCCGCAAGATTAGGAGATATGCACACCTGCCCGATGGTGGATTGGTTCAAGCCGCACGTCGGCGGCCCGATATTGCCGGCATGCGCGCCGAAGGTATTGATCGGCTTCCAACCGGCTGCACGCGTCAGCGACATGGCGACCTGCGTTGGCCCGCCGGACTCGATCGTAAAGGGGTCGCCGACGGTGATGATCGAAAACATGATGGCCGCCCGAATCGGTGATACGACCATTCATGGCGGGATTATTGTTCAAGGCGACTGGTCCGTCATGATAGGCGAAGCGGCAGGTCCTCAGATGTCGGCATCTGACAACGATGCGGTTGAGCAGAAACCTAGTGGTGTCGACGAGGGTGTTGCAGAGATAAGGCGGGCTCAAGAGAATATACAGAACGTCGTAGACGAGTACGCTGAACTGGAGGCGGCAAAGGCGGAGTTGGCCAAGGCGGTAAAGGATGCCCAGGATGAATCCGCGGCCGCAATGCGCGAGGTCGAAAAGGAGGTGCGTAAGATCGAGGATGAAGCCCAAAGTGCTTTCCTAGATGCCTCGCAGAAGGCTACCACGAACACACGCAAAGCGGAGGAAAGTGCTCAGATCGCTGTCAGGAACGCGACCCAGAAGTATGAAACAGCAGATCGCAAAGCCAAGGCAGATGCACTTGCCGCCCATACTAATGGCGATCCCGATTTTGAGGCAAAGTACGTTGCGGCAGTTCAGAAAGCTCAAACTGACTATGCGAGCGAGTTGCACGAGATCGAGAAGAGTGCAAATGAGGCGTTACAGCGGATTCAGTCGGATCTCCAGGACGAGATGAGCAAAGTCGAGGAAACCGGAAAGAAAGCGGTCGAAAAAGCTCAGGCCACTTTTCAAGACAAAATGAGCGACATCGAGCAAAAGGCGAGGAAAGCGGGTAGTGGGTCATGACCCACTACCGGAAAGCGTATCAAAAATAGTATCCGTTAGACGCGAACCAAGTACTGATGGCGGGTCGATACACCGTCGATCAATCTCCACGCATCGCGGGTACCGGATCGAGATTAGCGGCCCGCCATGCCGGATAGATCCCGGCTATGAGGCCGATCAGCATAGATGTAAAAAAACCCGAGACCACGGCCCAAAGAGGGACGACGGTCGGAAAGCTGATGACCAGCCTGATAAGTAATTCGGCGGCGAGACCAAAGAGAATACCGAGAATGCCTCCGAATCCGGTCAGAACGATCGCCTCCGTCAGGAATTGAAATAGTATGTCAGACTTTTTCGCTCCGACCGCCCGCCGGATGCCGACCTCGGCTGTACGTTCGGTCACAGAGACGAGCATGATGTTCATCACGCCAAGGCCTCCGACAAGTAGGCTCGCAAGTGCTATCGGGACAACGATCGCCGCCAAGCCAGCGATTGCCTGATTGACGACAACGAATATCTGATCGGCATTATAGGCTCCAAAATTATTCGGCTCGCTTGGCACGACGCCGCGGCGTTGGCGGAGCACCGCCGAAACCTCATCAAGTGCCTGGTCGGTTTGACCTGGAAAAGCTCTCACGCAAATGACGGTATTCTCAACCTCAGGGTAGAACTTGAGTGCGGTCTCGAACGGAATGTAAACTGACCGAAGGTCGATCTCGTCGCTACCGATCACCCCCTGGCCCGCGGGGTCAGCAATGACCCCGATGACCCGAAAAATGCGTCCGTTGATCTTGACTGTCTGATCGATCGGGTCGCTTTCTTCAAATATCTGTTTCGCGATCCGATTGCCCAATACCGCGACGGCACTTCGCTTCTTTCGCTCGTAATCGGTGAAAAAGCGGCCTGAGTCGAGAGTGATCGAAGTTATCTCGGGAAAATTCTCCCAAACGGCGAGAACCAATGGATTGTAGCCTTCCCGTCCATTTGCTGTTATCTTGGGCGGATTTGCGGACGGGCCGTAGTCACCGATTACCTTCTGTGGCGAGACTGATCTAAGATTGGGCAATTCCGCGATGGCCAGGGCGTCGTCGTACGTTAGATCTTTTCGCTGGCGTTCCTCTGCCGTTGGTGTTTCAAATGAAGGGCCGATCTTGGATTCTTTTGTGAAATATATGACATTTGGCGAAGACTCTTCGGTTACCGCAGCGACCCTTTCGGAGAGTCCCGTTAGGATCGCACCAACCATCGAAACCACCGCAGTGCCGATGATAACCCCGGTCAGCGTCAGACCCGCTCGGAGTTTGTACGACCAGAGCGAGGCGAACACCGCCGTGACCGTATCCTTGGCGATCTGCAAGTTAAGAGTCATATCCAAAAATGTCCTTTGCCGCTATTCGCTGCGGAGGGCCTCGATGGGGTCGAGTTTTGCGGCCCTGCGGGCTGGGATCACACCGAATACGATCCCAACGAAACAAGACATTACGATCGCGGTAGCCACTGCCCCAATCGGCATAAACAACGGCAGGTCAGTAAGCCACGCAACCAATTCTATAAGCCCAAAGGCGAGTGAGACGCCGCAAATTCCACCGGCGATCGTCAGCAGCAGGGCCTCGAACAGGAATTGCGTCAAAATATCACGCCGCCTCGCGCCAATTGCCAACCGAATCCCGATCTCGCGTGTGCGCTCGGTGACAGACGCGAGCATCATATTCATTACAACGATACCCCCGACAGCGAGGGCGATCAGAGTAAGCGGATAGGTTATCACCGCGATCAACCCGGTCAGATTTGATGTGAATGTCTGGACGCTCTTGGCCGTGACAAGGCTGAAATCGTCATCTTCGGCCGGATTTAACTTTCGGCTAAGTCGCACGCCGACTCGAAGGGTCTCTTCGGTCTCAGCGACCGAGAGCCCAGCCGCAGGAAGCGACCTTGCAAGTATTGAGATCGACCGCGAACGTTCGCCGAATATTTTTGCGAAAGTCCCTAGCGGTATCAGAGCAAATCCATCCTGTGACGACCCCAATATTGATCCACGAGGCTCGGCCACGCCAACGACTGTGTACGGTAGCTGGCCGATCCTCAATTCCTTGCCGAGCGGGCTTTCGTATGGGTACAGTTGATCGGCAACGTCCGCGCCGATGATACAAACATTACGTCGAAGTTCGTCATCAGTTGAGGTAAATTCACGGCCAAACGCCACCTTCAGGGTAGTTAGCTGTGTAATGTTCGATGTGACACCCTGGATAGCAATACCGCTGAGAGTCTTGCCCGAGTTTCGTACCGGCAGGGAGCCTGTGACCTCGGCTCCGATCTCAAGCTGGGCTTCAAATCGCTTCTTAAATGCATCGAGATCATCCGGAAGGATATCGGGCCGTTTTGCAAGAGCCGTAACAAACGCCTGGCCATCTCCCGAAAAATCCTGAAATGCCGCCCTTTCGAGCCGAACGACGTCGGGAGCGAAATTAGCGACCTGATCGACGACAAATGCACTTGCTCCGGCAAGGAGTGCCGAAACTATCGCCACGGACGTAACTCCGATCATTACCGAAGCTACGGTCAGGATCGACCTGAGTTTGCTGCCCAAGAGTGACTCGCCAGCAATACGCAGAAACGCAAGCCAGTGACTAAATTCAATTTGTAGTGACTTCTTGATCAACTTTATCTTGGACGTCTGAATATGATTCGCCGATGTTTCAAATTTGGATTAGACAAAAAAGAGAAATACCGGGACCTCCGTTTGAATCTGCAACCGGATTAATCGCTCAAACTTCCGCAGAATTGCAAATCAAGACAGTGGCGACATGACCGATGGATGCTCTTTCCTGCCGAGGAAATTTAATCATCATTCGCTGTGGAAAGTCACCTTATATCCAGATATTCACGGTATTTCTCAGCGCTTTCGTAGGGAGCTCCGTTTTGCGATTGTAATGAAAATTGTAGCGGCCATTTTCGCGGTGGTGGTGGTTTGTTACATTTTCTCTTGAATGATGTGACGTTCGATGGATCTCGCGATCGAAGTGCGGATTCGATCTCGCGACGATGCTTGGCCAATCGAACCACGTAGCGATCGCCATAAAGGCCAGCAGAAATTGGCTGACGAAACGTACTTCACCGGCGACGCCGAGACCGCCAAAGATCCACGTGCAGATACCACATGATCTTAATGCCGCAAGGTCCATGAGACCCGAGGGCAGTTAACGGACGCTTAATGCATTCTTAATTAAGAATGAACGTCCGTTAAAACGATCAATTCCTGGATCTGGCAGGTTTACTCCGAGATTCAGATCGGCCAAGGATGGGAAATGTATCATGCGCCTCTCATTTTCGCTTCAGCCATTTCTCTGGGACAGGAATTATACAGATATTCATTGAACGATTGTCCGCGGAGAGCATGGCTGACTGGATCTGGACCTTGGTTCCGTCGGGGCTCATCGTAGGATGGGGATGGTCCTGGGCAGTGGCCTTGTGGCCGGTGGAGAGGAGCATCATTTCACTGTTGCGGCGGTCGATAAGATAGATGTTCCTAGCAAAATCATCGCCCACGGCAAAGCGTCCGTCGGGTGATCCGCTGACGTGCCAGAGGCCGCTGCCGTCTTTGGTTTGGCCGACAATAAGCACCTCACGCGTTCTGAGGTTTACAATCCCAAGGCCGGTCGGGCGTTCGCGCGTGCCGGACGGCCCCCATTCGGGCTCGTGGCCGGGATTGACGCCTTGCACACCGGTCGCCTCGCCAACCTCTTTCGTCCCGCCAGGAATTTTGCGATGGCCCATAACGGCAAACGCGACCTCGTCCTTGCCGATGACGGCTTCGTGCGTGACCCAATCGCGCTCGTCTTCCGGGAACACCGGACGCAGGCCTGTGCCGTCGCTCCTTACCGTCCATATTCGCTGAGGCGATTTCCCTCCGGTTTCCCAACAGAAAACGATCTCGCCATCGACCCACGGATTGGTCTGGATATGGCCGACCTGGAATGGAACTGCAATGACGTGCTTAACCTCGCCAGTCTTTACGTTCATCGAACCAATACCCGACGGCCCGGCACCCATATTTCGCGGACCGTAGCTTGCTTCGACCTTCGTGCCTTCGGGCAGCCGGCGAACGGATTCTTCGCGGCCAAGTCGATAGAACACCCATTCTTCGTTTCCGCCATCGAGTGCCATGTCGCCTCCGGCACCGATCTCTGCCGGCGTCGTTCCGACCACTCGTTGGTAGGTGTCGGCGGCCTTCATCTTGCCGGCTTTGCTGTCGGCGAAAAGCTTTTCGAGATCGACCTCGATTATCTGCATTGGCCGCGGAGCGGGAGGCGTCCGTGGTAGTTGAGGAACCGCAGGTTGGCCGGCTGCTCCCACTGGCGGCTGGGGCAACGTATCGCCCGGTCTACGGCTCGGATCACGCATGAAGTAGAGTTTCATCGACTTACGGGCGATGTTCAACATGCCGCTGTATCCGCCTTCGGTCACCTGAACCATCTCGCCGGACTTCTCATTAACGGCTATCGCCTCACCCGGAACGCGATTCGATCGAAATATCAACCATTGGCCGTCGGACGTCCATTGATTGTGTGTCTGATAGATCTTTGTGTCGCCGTTCGGCGTGCTCGTCAAAAACGTGAGCAGCGTCCCGGTGACCGGGTCCTTCACTACCTTTTTCTCTGAAGGAAAACGGCGGCCGATCTGCGCTTCAGCGGCTATGCTTCCGATAAGGATGAGGATGAGTGCGGTGAGCGTCTTTATGGTTCGCATAGGTTTTCTTGGGCAGTCTACGACTTAATAGCTTTTGCTCTCGGTACGATCGATGTGTATGTCGGACAGGTTCGGACTCTGGAACGATCTAAAATTGGAGACGCTTTTCAGCACGAACATCCTTGCATCGGGAGCGAGGCGGGCTCGTGTTCGGTTGAATGAAGCGTCCTTAACATCGTCAAGGATAAACGCCGGGCGCTCGTCAATCTTGTCGAAGGAAACATCGACATTATCAAACGTAATTCCCTTTGCATGCCTGACGTAAAAACCGTATGCCGGTATGACGCCGAACATGCTCGGTTCCGGATAACTCTTTTCATTTTCGGGGACAACGCGGGCAGCGTCTGCCTTTGTTCCGCCGCCTTTATACCGGATGGTTATGTTGCTCAGCGTTACGTCCTGAATGTCGTAACCCGGTAGCCCGGCAATGATCGAAGCAAATTCTCCGTGGGCGTCGGACACAACAACGTTGCTTATTGCGATCCGGCGGACCACGCCGATCGGTGTTCCTTCCGGTGCTCGTTGGCGTGCCCCGAGACGGATGAAGATCGGCGAAGTTGTTATATCGCGCATCGTGATGTTGGTCACGGTTACATCCTCGATCGTTCCGCCGTCGACCATCTCGATCGCCAAGCCTCGACTGCGAACAAAATTTATGTTGCTGATAGCAATGTTCTTGAACCCGCCATTCGATTCCGTGCCGAGTTTGATGCGGCCAGTAACGCGGTCGCGGTCCGGAGCAAACTCTTGCGCGGTCTTGAAAGTACCATCGAGCAACGTGCCAAGGTCAAAGCCGGAGACCTGTGAATTTGTGATCGTCACGTTCTCGGTCGCGCGAACGAAACCAAGCGCGTAGCTGCTTTTGAGCACGATCGCGTCGTCGTTCGGTGTGTTGACATAGGAATTTGAGATTCGCACGTTCCGGCAAGCGTCGATATCGAAACCGTCGCGGTTCGTGTCTACTCTCAGATTGTCGATGGTTAGGTTGTCGACACCGGTCGCAAGCAACGCAAAATGTCCGGCACGGTAAATAGAAAAATCCTTCAGGGTGATGTTGCGCGACAATTTGAGCGCGATTGCTTTGGTCCCGAGGCCGTTCATCTCCCTGCGGTCGGAGGTTTCGCCAAGTGGCGAAGGATTATTCGCCATACTTGACGGAGTTTCACCGACGCTTCGAGGGCGACGCGGCCCGGGACTTCGACGCGAGAGGCCCTTGCCATCGATCATTCCTTGTCCGACGATGGCAAAATTCTCGATGCCGATCCCCCACATCAGCGAGTTTTGCCAGTGCGAGTGGCCGAAATCCTGGTACATATCCCATTCATTTGGCTCAGGGAGGTCGTAACTTCCCTTGTGTTCCGCCGAGTCGGCCGCCAGGATAGTGGCGCCATTGTCGAGATAAAGTGTGATATTGCTTTTAAGACGGATCGAAAAACTCAGATATGTGCCGGGCGGAAAATAGACGGTCCCGCCGCCGGACCGCGACGCTGCATCGATAGCTCGATTAATGGCAGCCGTATCCAGCGTTTTGCCGTCGCCCCTGGCACCAAACCCGCGGACATTTCGGAATACGGTGGATGATGCCGGACGCGTTTGCGCTTCAGCACCGGCAGCGTTCGCAAAATACCAGCTAGTACAAAAAATAATGCCCAGGAAAAGTACGACGGTTTTTTTCATTGTTGCTTTAAAATACGGCGGAACTTTATCGTAACCGATTCACAACCGGACAATCTACGATCGCCGGTTCACTCAGAATCTTTTACACACCTGAAACCGAGGTTGTTCATTCCTGAATCGGGCGTAGCGTGGCTGCGGGCGGCGGTGCGGTAGTTGGTGCAGAAATTCTCGGCACACATCCATGAACCCCCGCGAATAACACGCTCTTCGCCTTGCTCCGGGCCTTTCGGGTCGGCCTTTGGCGATGTCCTGTAATAATTGGGCTCGAACCAGTCGGCCGCCCATTCCCAGACGTTTCCGCCGGTATCGTAAAGACCGAAACCATTCGGGGCGAAGCTTCCGACCGTTGCACGGCCGATGAAGCCGTCCTCACCTGTGTTGTTGTCAGGAAAAGTGCCCTGCCACCAGTTTGCTACCGGCTTTCCGCCCGGCCAAAGTTCATCGCCCCAAGAATACTTCTTCCCCTCAAGGCCGCCTCGGGCGGCATATTCCCATTCGGCCTCGGTCGGAAGGCGTTTGCCCGCCCATTTAGCGTAAGCGTTTGCGTCATTCCAAGAGACTTGCGTTACAGGCTCGTCGGGTGCAGCCGCAGTGCTTCCGCCTTCAGGGTACTGCCAAGTCGCTCCGTCAACGCGCATCCATTCGCCAGACTTAATATCGAAAACAGCGGACCAACCAAACTTCTCAGCCTCTGTCTTGTAACCTGTAGCGTCCACGAATTGACGAAACTCTCCGACAGTTGCCTCGTGCTCATCGATCCAAAACCCCTTGACCGTAACGCGGTGAACAGGGCCCTCAAACGGCATCGCGTCGTCCGTGCCCATATCGAACGATCCCGCCGGGATGAGGACCATGCCGCTAGATCTTTCACGCTCGACCCGTCTCGCGGGCGAACCACAGGCGATCGAAAGCGCGACGGCAATTAGTACCGTTGCTGTTAAACAAACTCTATTTTTTGCCCGCGACGGGTAATTCGACATTCTTGCTGTTGGCGACTTTTACATTCTCACCGCTCTCGGTTCTTATCCGAACGTTCTGCATCGTCCAATCGACGGCGTTCTCGATCGAACCTGCCTCTTTTCCCTCGGCGGTGATGTTGGAAAAGTACACGTTCTGAATCGTCTTATCCGGAAGGCCGGAGGCAGTAAATATACGATTCGCTCCGACCACATCGACGTTCTCGATCCTGATATTGCGGAATTGACAGTACCCGCGTTCGGCCGGTGTAACCGGCGTGTTCATGATGATCCAATAGGGCGGAACATCCTTCATTCCCTCAGGAATGGATGCGTAGCTATAGCTCGGATTCCAATTGAGCGTGAAGGTGAACGGAAGGGGAACGTTTTCCATCTTGAGGCCTCGGATGATCACGTCTTCGACAAAGCCGCCGCGAGTCTTGGCCGACTTGAACCGGACGCCTTCCTTTGTTCCGATCGCACGATTGTTGAGGGCTACAACGTGGCGTATACCGCCGGAGGTCTCACTTCCGAATGCAATAACACCACCGCCGCGACGAATCAGATTGTCGCGGATGAACACGTATTCGGTCGGGCGATTTACGCGAAGGCCGTCGAAATCACGCCCGGCTTTTAGGCAAATATCGTCATCATTGTTGTCGATGTCGCAGTTCTGGATGAGGACGTAACTGGACGAGTCGATATCGACGCCGTCAGTGCTTGGGCCGCCGTTGTCGCTGATCTTTAGGCCGTCAACGGTGACGTGATCAGAATAAAGTACCTGAACGGTCCAGAATCCGCTGCGTTTCAAGCTAAGGTTTTCGACGGTGACGTCCGAAGAACGCGAGATCACCATCAACCGGACTCGCTCGGCGTCGTAATCAGAAGCCCACCGCAAGCCTTTCGGTTCGTACTCACGACGCAAAGCCCAGTATTTGTCCCACCACAATTTGCCGCGGCCATCGATCGTACCGCCGCCCGTGATCTTTACGTTGTTAGCTCCGTTTACATTTATCAACGCGGCTGGCCAAGGCATTTCGATGCCGGCAACGCGTGTGGGCAATTTTGGGTATTCGCTCTCGTCCTGACTGCCAAGCAACGTCACGCCCTGGGCAACGTTGAGGACTACATTGCTTTTCAGGAACAATGCTCCTGTAACGTACTCGCCGTTTTGAAATGAAACTGTTCCGCCGCCCGCTTTTGCCGCATTGTCGATCGCCTTCTGGATCGCCTTGGTAGAATTTGTCGCCCCGTCTCCTTTGGCTCCATAGGAATTAACGGAGAAGCTTTTCCTGGCCTTTGGTACGGTTCGAGCACCGACCTTGGTCGTCCACGACGGCAGAGTGCTATCTATGGACTGGATCTTTTTCTGCGCCGTCGATTCGACAGCAAAGGCCGCGCAAACGAGCAAGAGAAGAATGAGTAAGGATGAAGTTTTCATCATTAAAAAACTATCGGATCGAGAACTTGTAGATCGTTGTCTGAGAATACTTCTTCCCCTTTTTCAATTCGGTCGACGGGAACTGCGGCTTGTTCGGAGAATCGGGAAAATGCTGAGCTTCGAGACAAAAGCCCGATCGATATGGATATTTTTGACCGCTTTTACCATTGATAGCCCCGTCGAGAAAATTGCCGGAGTAAAATTGCAATCCCGGCTCGGTCGTGTGAACTTCCATCACACGCCCGCTGGTCGATTCGTAGACCGTTGCCGCAAGCGAAAGTTCCTTACCCTTTTTATTCAACACCCAGTTATGGTCATAGCCGAGCCCGAACTTCAACTGCTCATCCGCCTCTCCAATGCGCGAACCAACCGCTGTCGCTTGAAGGAAATCAAACGGCGTTCCGTTGACCCTTCGCAATTCGCCGGTTGGAATAGATCCGCTGTCGGTCGGCGTAAAACGGTCTGCGTTGATCGTCAATTGATGGTCGAGGATACTGCTGTTTCCGGATCCCGCTAGGTTGAAATATGAATGGTGCGTAAGGTTTACGACAGTGTCCTTATCCGTCGTCGCCGAGTAATCGATCTTGAGCTCGTTGTTTTCGGTGAGAATGTAAACGACCTTTATGTCGAGATTGCCCGGATACCCTTCTTCGCCGTCGCGGCTAAGATACTTCAGTTCCAGCTTTGCTCCCGCCGCGTCCGTAGATGGGCGAGCCGACCATATGACCCGGTCATAGCCAATGCCGCCGTGAAGATGATTTTCGCCGTTGTTCGCCGAAAGCTTATATTCTTTTCCCCCAAGCGAAAACTTAGCCTTACCGATCCGATTGCCGTAGCGTCCGATCAACGCACCAAAAAAAGCTGTGTGCTTCTCGTATGCCGCGATCGAATCGTAACCGAGCACCACGTCACCGAATTTGCCATGCTTGTCGGGAACCTTAAGAGAAACAACTGCTCCGCCATAAGTAATGATCCTAGCCTCGGCTCCTTTACTGTTTGTAAGGGTGTAGATCTCGACGTTTGCTCCCGCAGACGTTTGTCCAAAAGCGTCCTTCGAGACAGACGATTTGCCGGAGACGGAAGTGTTAAAAAGGAAAATTCCCAGTGCTCCGGTTGCTATCGCGATCAATACGCCCAATGAGCAATTCCCTGTCATAAGTGTACTCATAAGAAGGGGCAATGCAGTCCTGGACAGCGACGCGGCGATGCAGACCAGCCTAGCCGACATGAGTCGCCTGCTGTAAAATTGGTAAAACCAAATGACTTGAGCGGTATCATAGCAAAAGTCGAAAAAGAATTCCATTTAACCGATTAACCAAACTCCTGATTTTGTCGTGGTTTCGACTCGAACGCTTAAAATCCAATTCTGCTCGGCGCCGATAAGTGCTTGCCCAAAGGGGGCATAATGCGTATATTCTGTGTATCGACCGTCTTGATTTCGTCGCTTTTCTCTCTACCCGGCCCGCCGTTCGCGGGACAAAGGGGGTGGCGACCACCCTGATCCAGAGATGTCGGATCAATAATGTATCCATTGAAGCAAACCCTAGCCGGAGAAAATATGAACAGACGTTTCCTAGCGTTCTTTATTGTCCTTGCGTCCTTTCTCTTAACGATCTCTTGTGACCAGAGTCCTAACACGACGGCAGGCGGAACTAACTCGGCAAGCCCCCCAATAAGCAATCTTAAACTCGCGTTCGTGACCAACAATGCATCGGACTATTGGACGATCGCTCGCAAGGGCGTTGAAAAGGCAGACGCGGAACTCGCCGATGTGACGGTTGAGTTCAAACTACCCGGCGAAGGAACAGCGGCCGAGCAAAAACGGATCATTGATGACCTGATCTCGACCGGCGTGAATGGAATGGCGATCAGCCCCGTCGATCCCGACAACCAGACACAGCTAATTAACGACACGGCAAAGAAGGCTTTGGTTATCACGCAGGATTCCGACGCACCGACCAGCGACCGTTCGTTATACATTGGTACAGATAATGTGGCCGCAGGACGCCAGGCCGGCGAGTTGGTAAAAGAAGCACTGCCGAACGGCGGCAAGATAATGGTGTTTGTCGGCAAGAGCGATGCGCGGAATGCCGCGGAACGCTACCAGGGACTGAAGGAAGCACTGCAGGATTCGAAGGTCGAGATCATCGACATCCGCACCGACGATACGGATCGCGCAAGAGCAAAAACGAATGCGGCGGACACGCTTGTCAAATATGCGGACATCGCCGCTTTGGTAGGACTTTGGAGCTATAACGGCCCCGCGATCCTAAACGCAGTGAAAGATGCGAATAAGGTGGGGCAGGTGAAGATAATCTGCTTTGACGAAGAGGATGAGACGCTCGCCGGTATCAAAGAAGGAGCGATCTTCGCAACTGTTGTTCAGCAGCCGTACGAGTTTGGTTATCAGTCGGTAAAAATGATGGCCCAGATCCTTAAGGGCGATAAGTCCGCAATACCTGCAAATAAACAGATCAACGTTCCCACACTGGTGATCAAGAAAGATACCGTCGAAGAATTTACGAAGAAGATCAACGGGCTCAGAGGCAGAGGCTGAGAATTTAGCTCTCGAATCTGGCGAATTTGTTAGTAAGCACCTACTCGCGGGCGAAAGATTCCCTATGACCGACGCCATCCTAGAGATGCAAAAGATCAGCAAGCGTTTCCCGGGCGTCATCGCGCTGGATGGTGTGAGCTTGAGCATTCAGCCAGGCGAGGTGGTCGCTCTTGCTGGTGAGAATGGTGCCGGAAAATCTACCTTAATGAAGGTTCTGGGCGGTGTGTACCATCCTGACGGCGGGACCATCCGCGTAGATGGAGAGGAAACCTCAATTCGTTCGGTTTCGGACGCTACGGCGAACGGAATTGGATTTGTTCATCAGGAACTTAATGTCCTCGACAATCTGACCGTTGCGGAAAATGTGTTTCTAGGCCGCGAACCGCGCTCCTTCAGGTTTCTCATCGACACAGCAAAGCTGAATGCAAATACCGAAGTCTACTTAAAGCGGCTCGGGCTGGATGTTTCGCCTTCCACGCCGCTCAACCAGCTTTCGATCGCGCAGCAGCAAATGGTCGAGATCGCAAAAGCGCTTTCTTTGAACGCACGCCTCGTAATTATGGACGAACCGACGTCCAGCCTCACACTCACGGAGACCGACCGATTACTGAAAGTAATTAAAGATCTTAGGGCTGATGGCGTAAGCGTTATCTATATCTCGCATCGCCTTGGCGAGATCGGACAGATCGCAGACCGCGTTGTTGTACTAAGGGACGGAAAGAATGCGGGATTGCTGGAACGAGATCAGATAAACCACGACAACATCGTCAAGCTAATGGTCGGCCGCGACATTGAGCGGTTCTCCAAACCCGCTGCAGAAGAAGCCCCGGAGCCGTTTGCCGAGATCCGTGATCTAAGGACGCGTCGTTACCCGGCGTGTGCCAACACGTTCGGGGTTCGAAAAGGTGAGGTCCTCGGCTTTGCCGGACTAGTCGGCGCCGGACGCTCAGAAACGGCGCAAGCTATCTTCGGCGTCGATCCCGCAATAACGGCGGATATCTCGCTCGATGGCCAGCGCGTCGATATCGCTTCTGCTCGCGACGCGATCGCAAATGGAATTTATCTGGTTCCGGAAGACCGAAGGATCGCAGGACTGATAGTAGAGATTCCGATCCGGGCGAACATAACTTTGCCCGCACTGTCGCGATATTCGTCGGCGGGTTTGGTCAGCCGTGATCGGGAAAGCAAGAAAGCGGCCGAGATGTGCAAAAAACTCGGAGTGAAGGCTCCGTCAGCGGAAACAAATGCTGCAAACTTGAGCGGTGGTAATCAACAGAAAGTTGTGCTTGCAAAATGGCTCTCGCTCGATCCAAAGCTGCTTATCTTTGACGAACCGACCCGCGGCATCGATGTCGGAGCAAAGGCCGAGATCTATCAACTTATGCGAGATCTTGCGAAAAGCGGTGTCGCGATAATGATGATCTCGAGCGATATGGAAGAGATCCTTGGGGAAAGCGACCGCATAGCCGTCATGCACGAAGGAACGATCACCGGAATCCTGGATCGAGCAGATGCGAGCGAAGAAGCGATCATGAAACTCGCAGTTGGCGTGAGGCAAACAGCAGGTCAGCCGTTAGCTCACTAGCCTGCGTACTTTATCTATGAGAAAAGAGCTTGGAACATTCGTCCTTCTCGTTCTATTGTGCGTCGTTCTCGCGATTCTCAACCCTAGCTTTATCGGCGGGCCGAACTTACAGAATCTTGCCCGCCTAATAGGCATTTACGGCATTTTCAGCATCGGCCTTGGCCTTGTCATCATCACTGGAGGAATCGATCTTTCGGTCGGTTCAGTGTTCGCCCTTCTAGGAGTTTTGCTTTCCATCTTTCTTGTCGAATGGCAACTTCCCGCGGCGATCGCTGTACTCGCGGTTGTCGGCATTACGACAATTCTCGGATTCATTAATGGGTTTCTGATCACGCGGGTAAAGATACAACCGTTTATTGTGACGCTCTGCGGCCTGCTGTTTTATCGCGGTCTCGCACGGTTTGTTGCAAGCGACGAAACGAAAGGTTTTGGAGCGGCTTCGGGCTTTGAAACTCTGCAGAGCATGGCGACCGGCAGTGTCGCCGGCATTCCAACGCCCTTCATCATTCTCGTGGCAATAAGCATCGTAATGTGGGTCGTGCTTCACCGTTCTGTTTATGGCCGCTATCTTTTTGCGGTCGGCCGAAACGAAACAGCCGCCCGTTATTCCGGAATCAATGCAAACCTCGTTACGTCAAGTGCTTATGTGTTGTGCGGATTATTGACAGGAGTCGCCGGTGTTCTTTTAGCTTTCTACACAAACTCGGTTTCACCTTCATCGCACGGAAACTTCTACGAGCTTTACGGGATCGCCGCGGCGGTACTCGGCGGATGCAGCCTTCGCGGCGGCGAGGGTTCAGTGCTGGGAATTCTGATCGGGACAGCTTTGCTTCAGGTTTTGCAAAATCTGGTCAATTTGCTCGGCATTCCCAGCTCGCTCAACTTTGCCGTGATGGGTGCGGTCATACTGCTCGGCGTTCTGGCCGACCAATTGCTTCGTCAAAGACAGGCGGCGAGGGCCGTAAAATAAGATGTTCGTTCGATTTAGCTTCATTTTCCTAGCCGTCCTAGCGTTGACGGTTCCGGCATTTAGTCAGGCAATTCCTTTGTGGCCGGGCGGTGCTCCGAATGCGGTCGGAAAGGAAGATCTGGATATCCCGACAATCACGCCCTTCCTTGCCGCAAAAGAAAATTCGACCGGTGCAGCAGTCATCATTTTTCCCGGCGGCGGGTATGCACGGCTGTCGGATATAAAGGAAGGGAGCGACGTTGCGAAATGGCTTAACACGCTTGGCATTACAGCGTTCGTCGTAAAATACCGCCTTGGGATGCGGTATCACCAACCGGCTCCGCTGCAGGATGCGGCGCGGGCGATCCGCATGGTACGTTCGCGAGCTAAAGAATGGAATCTCGAGACACAACGGATCGGCATTGTCGGTTTTTCGGCGGGCGGGCATCTTGCGTCGTCTCTTGGAACCCATTTTGACCCGGGAAAACCGGATGCGAAAGATCCGCTCGACCGGATCAGTTCCCGGCCCGATCTAATGGTCCTGGTTTATCCCGTCATCACCATGGGCGATCTCACGCACGCCGGTTCAAAGAAAAACCTTCTCGGAGAGAACCCGACGCCGGAACTCGTCAAACTCTATTCCAACGAACTTCAAGTAACCAAGGAAACGCCCCCGACATTCCTCGTACATACAATGACTGACGCCGGTGTGCCGGTTGAGAACAGCATGATGTTCGCCGCGGCTTTGCGCAGAGCCGGTGTACCGTTCGAGTTCCATTTGTACGAACAGGGCCCGCATGGTTTCGGACTGGCTCCGACAAATCCGATCCTCGCTAGCTGGGCTGGGCGATGTGCCGATTGGCTTGGCCTGCACGGATTTACTAGATCTAAATCGACAGCTTCGATCAGATAACAGAGGCAAACCTATGAGACGATCCAAACTTTTCTCCGGTCAGTTAATCGCTTTTCTGAATCTCTCGGCCATCATTCTGTCGCTCTCCACTGTTGTCTCGACACAGAATAGGCAGCAGCCGGATCGTTCAAAAGAGAATAAGCGCTACAACGTCCTGATGATAATTGCCGACGACCTCAGGCCGGAGCTTCCCAGCTATGGAAGCAAGTTGATCAAGACGCCAAACATCGAACGCATTGCCGCCCGATCGACAAAGTTTGATCGTGCGTACACGCAATATCCGTTATGCAACCCGTCGCGTTCTGCGTTTCTTACTGGGCGCTATCCTACGCAGACCGAGATCTATAACAGCAACGATTATTTCCGCCGCAAGTTTCCGGATTGGGTCACGCTGCCGCAATACTTCAAACAAAACGGTTACGTCACAATTCGCAGCGGCAAGATATTTCACGGTGGAATAGACGATCAAGTTTCCTGGACTGTCGGAGGCGAACCGACCGATCCGGCGATTACCGAACGCGGCCGTCCCGGAGCCCGCCCGGTAAGCGAGACCGATCGGTATGACGGCAACGAAGGCCGTGTCGCTCCCGCAAGCAATCGGGCATCAAATTCCGACCGCATAATCGTTCTCGAAGGCGACGGATCTCAGCACGGCGACTATAAGACGGCTACGCGGGCCGTCGAGTATCTGAACAAATACAAAGACCAGCCGTTTTTCATGGCTGTCGGATTCGTAAAGCCGCACAGTCCGCCGACGGCACCTCAATCCTATTTCGATTTTTACGAGGTTAACAAGATGGAATTGCCGGTCGATTTCGGGACGACGCCGAAAGCTCCGCCGGGATTTCCTGAAATGTCGATCGCCTCCCGAAACGCCGATCTTTTCATCGGCCGCGAATCCACTCCCGAATTATCCCGCGAAATGATCCGTGCCTATTTCGCGTCGACCAGTTTTATGGACGCACAGGTTGGCCGTGTTCTGGATGCTCTTGAGAAAAGCGGGCAGAAAGAAAATACGATCGTCGTTTTCTTCGGCGACCACGGCTATCATCTCGGCGAAAAAGGAAAGTGGTCCAAGGCGTATTCGCTCTATGAGATAGGCCTTCGAATTCCTTTATTCATCGCGGTGCCAAAAGGAAAAACGCAGACGAGCACTCGTCCGGTCCAGTTACAGGATCTTTATCCAACGCTTGCGGAACTTTGCGGCCTCAAGCGTCCCGCGGAAGTACAGGGGCAGAACATTGCGCCATTGCTCAAGAACCCGAACGCAAAATGGCCTCATCCCGCATACAGCATGATGCAGTTTCAGGACATCCTGAGCCATTCGGTTCGACAGGATAACTGGCACTACGTTGAATATGACAGCGGCAAACGCGGGCGGATGTTATTCGATATTTCCAAGGACCCGCACGAACTAAAAAATCTTGCAGAGGATCCAGCTCTTGCGAACACCGTCTCGAAACTAAGCACATTGCTCCGCCAAATGCCTGGGTACAAGTAAACGCAAGTTCTCAGCTTCTTCCGAACCAAATGTACAACTATGTCCAAAGATAAACCGAAACTTAGCCGCCGTAATTTTCTCAAGACCAGTGCCGTCGGTGTCGCCGCAATTTCGCTGGCCGTAAATGTAAAAGGCGAAACTCTTGACCCAAATCTCGTTCTTGCTCCGACTGCTTCGGAACGTCACATCATTCCTTTGAACCACGACTGGCTCTATTCAGAAAAGCTGCCGGCGGGCGGCACCGCCGCGTCGTTCAATGACAAGAGTTTTGTCCGCGTTACAATTCCGCACACGAACAAAATGCTGCCGATGAGCGGTTTTGACGAAGCGGAATATACATTCGTCTCGCTTTATCGCCGCCATTTTAAACTTCCGAAGGAACTGAACGGTAAGCGGATCTTTGTCGATTTTGCCGGAGTAATGACTGCGGCAAAAGTTTATCTGAACGGCAAGAGCCTGGGAGAATACAAGGGCGGGTATACTCCTTTCTCCTTCGAACTTACAAATGACATCGACTGGAAAGGCGACAATGTTCTCGCTGTAGAAGTAGATTCTTCCGAGCGAAAAGATATTCCGCCATTCGGCAATCTGGTCGATTATCTTACGTTCGGTGGCATCTATCGCGAAGTCCAGATCCGTGCGGTTCCCGACACCTATATAGACAATGTTTTTGCAAAGCCGGTGAACGTTCTCCAAAACGATCGGAGCGTGAATGTCCGCGTTTATGTAAAAGGAAAGACCGAAAAAGACCTCCAGCTAAATACGGAACTTCGCGATGGATCCAAAGTCATCGCATCGGGAAAGAAAAATATTGTCGGCACGGAATCGCAGGACATTATTCTATCCAATCTCGGCCCAATAGAACTATGGGATACGGAAAAACCAAAGCTTTACGATGTTCACGTCACGATCACAAGCGGTTCGACGGTCCTTGATCACTACGACACTCGAATTGGATTTCGTGACGCAAAGTTCACTCCCGAGGGTTTCTTTCTCAACGGCAAGCGTTTGCAGCTACGCGGCCTTAATCGTCATCAGACCTATCCGTTTGTCGGCCAGGCGATGCCGGAGCGTGTGCAGAAACGCGACGCCTGGATAATCAGAAAAGAATTGAAGTGCAATATCGTCCGCACTTCACATTATCCTCAATCGACACATTTTCTTGACGCGTGTGATGAATATGGGCTTCTTTGTTTTGAAGAAATTCCCGGCTGGCAGCACATTGGGGATAAAAGCTGGCAAGACCTCAGTGTTCAATATGTTGATGAAATGATCCGCCGTGATTGGAATCATCCTTCCATAATTCTCTGGGGAGTTCGCGTCAATGAATCACCGGACAATAAAGAATTCTATACCCGCACTAACAAACTTTCCCGCGATCTTGATGGTTCGCGGCAGACCGGCGGCGTGCGCTTTCGTTACGATTCCGAACGTCTCGAAGATGTTTACACGATGAATGATTTCCGCTGGCCGATGCGTGAAGCAAATCATCCTCTTTATTTGGTGACGGAATTTAATGGCCATATGTTCCCGACCAAACGATTTGATAATGGCGATCGTCTTCGGGAACATACGCACCGTCATGCGCGGGTTCATGACAGCATTGCGGGAAATGCAAAGATCGCCGGCGGCCTCGGGTGGTGTGCATTTGATTACAACACTCACGAATATTTCGGCTCGGGCGACCGAATTTGTTATCACGGCGTTTCCGACATTTTCCGCATCGCAAAACCCGCCGCCGGCTTTTATCGGTCGCAGTGTGACCCCGCAGAGGAGATCGTTCTCGAACCGGCATTTCACTGGGCGTGCGGCGACGAGAACGAAGCGTTCACTCAGGGCCTGGTTTCCTCAAACTGCGAGAAGTTAAAATACTTCGTCGGCGAAAAACTTGTCGCCGAGGTCGAACCGGACCGCAAAACTTATCCAAATCTTAAATATCCGCCGTTCAATCACAACTTGCGAAGCTCAATTTGGGGCGATACGAAATGGGCGGACCTTCGGATAGAAGGCTGGATCGGCGGAAAGAAAGTGATCGAGCGAAAAATGTCCGGCAAAGGCGTTGATCGCGAGTTCGTTGTCAAAGCGGACGACGCTGAGTTAAAAGCCGACGGCATCGATATGACCCGCGTGGTATTTAAAGTGACCGACGAACACGGAAACGAACGCCCATATGCTCTCGGCGTCATCCAGTTTACCATCGAGAACGGCCAGATCGTCGGCGACAACCCATTCGCCCTCGTCGGCGGCGTCGGAGCCATCTGGATACAGTCCACACAAAAGCCCGGCCCAATAAAACTCACCGCCCGGCATCCTCGATTGGGAACAAAGACTGTAGAAATAAGATCCGTAAAAGCGTGAGTGACGTTTTTGCCCGCGAAATACGCGAACCACACGAAATGAAGATTTCCTCCCCTTTCGCGTCCTTTTGCGTAATTCGCGGGCCAAAACTCTTCCTTCTTTTCAACCGCACAAACAAAATAGCCCGCGAAATTTCAAGGGCCAAAAACATTCCTGTTCCTTTTTGCGTATTCTGTTCCTTTTGTGGCTATCTCAAGAAACCGTCACCGGATAGTTTGCCG
>JANNNS010000204.1:0-19369 GCA_031398645.1 Acidobacteriota bacterium | reverse complement strand
GTGGTCCGCCATCGTTGCTCAATCTGTCCGAGAACGAAGCGCGAAAGAAATACGGCCAATTGCTCGATTAAAAATATAGGCGAGAATGAAACTTTCACCAACAGAAATATTCAAAGGCAAGAAGATCTTCTTCATCGGCGGAACCGGATTCGTCGGTAAGGTCACGCTGTCGATGCTGCTGCACAATTTTCCGGATATCGGGAAGGTTTATACGACCGTGCGGGCGCGGGATGCGGCGGAGTCGAAGATACGATTTTGGACGTCAATTGTGACGTCTCCCACGTTCGATCCGCTGCGCGAGAAATACGGCGACGGGTTTGATGATTTTATAAAGTCGAAGGTCGTTCCGGTCAACGGCGACGTGGGCAATGAGTATCTGGGGCTGGATGAAAAAGAAGCCAAGAAGATAATGAGGGACACGGACATCATTATAAATGGTGCCGGGAACGTTACGTTTAACCCGCCGCTGGAGTCTGCCCTGCGGACTAATGTGGTCGGATCGAACAACATTATCAAGATGGCCCGGATGATGAAAAAGCCGCGGCTTGTGCATGTTTCGACATGTTTTGTCGCGGGCAAACGTTCAGGGGCGATCTGGGAAAACGAACCGGTCGTCGGTTATTTTCCCCGCAAGAACGAACTTGTCGGTACGACTTTCGACGTAAATCGCGAGGTGGAGGATTGTGCACGCTTGAGCGAACAGGCTCGTCAAGAGGCTGATGATGCAGTCCAGGCGGCGAAATTCCGCGAGCTGGCTCGCTGCCGTTTTATCGAAGAAGGCCGGGATCCCGATGACGAATCAGAATTGAAATCCGCGATCTTCCGCGAACGCAAGATGTGGATCCGCGAGCGGACGACCGAACTCGGTGCTGAGCGTGCCGAGTATTGGGGCTGGACTAACATCTACACATATTCAAAATCGCTTGCCGAACAGATCATTGCTTCGCAGGATGACATTGTGAAGACGCTGGTTCGGCCAAGTATTGTTGAATCGTCACAGGCATATCCGTTCCCCGGATGGAATGAAGGATTTACAACGACGGCACCTCTGATCCTTATCGCCTTACGCGGCCAGCCGATCATTCCAGTAAACGAAAAACTTATTCTCGATGTTATCCCGGTCGATATGGTTTCGGGCGTGATAATCGCGGCCGCGATGAATGCGTTGGTCGATCCAAATCCGCCGCTGGTCTTTCAGGCGTCTTCGGGTGATTCGAATCCGAACGATATGAAGCGGATCGTCGGGTTGGTCGGGTTGTACAAGCGACAGCATTTCCAGGAGAAAGAAACTGGCAACAAGATTGTCAATAAACTCGCCGGAATGGTCGAGGCTATACCGGTCAGGCAGCGTGCCTACGAACTTACGTCGGCGCCGATGCTGAATAAACTGGCCAAGCGTGCGGATAACCTGATGGACCGTGCCACGCCGCGATGGGGCGGCGGGCGGATCGGCAATATTATCTCTGATCTGAAGAAATCGACCGAGGGCTTCAAGCGTGCGACCCAGGAGACGATGGACGCATTCGCGATGTTCAAGCCGTTCATGATCGACAATGAATATCTGTACCGGTCAGACAATGTTCGGGCGCTCATCTCGGTGATAAAAGAGAAAGAAAAGCATCTGCTTCCGTGGTATCCGGAGAAGTTGGATTGGTACGATTACTGGCTCAATGTGCATTTCCCGGGCATGAGAAAGTGGGTGCTGCCTACGCTTGAGGAAGAGCTCAAGATACAGGAGAAGCGGTCTTATACCTATCGCGACCTTCTCGATCTCTTCGATACGTCGGTCAAGCGCTTCCCAACCCGTGTCGCAATGCGTATAGAGCGAAACGGCCGTAAGGAACAGTATACCTTTGAGGATGTCAGGGAACTGACAATGCGTGCCGCCGGCTTCTTAGCTAAGAACGGCATAAAGCAGGGCGACCGCGTCATACTTTTCTCGAACAATATGCCCGAATGGGGAATGACCTATTTCGGAATACTAAAGGCGGGAGCGACGGCAATACCGATCGATCCGGCAAGCTCAGTCGATGAGATCGTCAATTTTGCCCGAGCAGGAGAAGCGTCGGCGATCGTCGTGAGCCCGAAGCTCGCGGACGAGAATCCCGAACTCGTGGTAAAGCTGGCCGAAGCCGGCCTTGAACTTAACGTCTGGACATTCGATTCCATCTTTGAGATGCCGAGCGAGAATGAAGAAGCAAAACGAAACGCTCTGCTTCCGCCAAAGGTGCTTTCAAATTCCGTCGCGTCGCTGATCTTTACGTCAGGCACCACCGGCAAGCCGAAAGCAGTAATGCTATCGCACAAGAATTTTACTAACATGATCTCGATGCTCTCGAGCGTGTTAGATATGGATATCACCGATGGCGTCCTGTCAGTCCTGCCGATGCATCATACGTTCGAGTTTTCGGCTGGTTTTCTAACGCCGTTCTCTAATGGAACACAGATCACCTATCTAAACGAACTGACTGCCGAAGACCTCTCACGGACGATCGAGAACGGTCACGTGACAGGAATGGTCGGGGTTCCGGCCCTGTGGGAAATGCTTCACCGGCGCATCAAAACACGGCTTCGTGAACGCGGCGACTGGATCGCCGATATGGCGGACAACGTGATCGAATTTAACGCCTGGATACGCGACAACACGCCCTTCAATCTTGGCCCGATCGTATTTTTCCCGATCCACCAAGGTATGGGCGGAAAGATGCGATACCTGATCTCGGGCGGTTCTGCTTTGAGTGAGAAGGTTCAAAAGGACTTGCACGGCCTTGGATTTACCGTCCTCGAAGGCTACGGCCTTACCGAATCTTCGCCTGTGCTCACCGTGGCCAGGCCGGGAAATAAATTGTTACGCGGCAGCGTCGGCAAACCGCTTCCGGGCGTTGAGGTTAAGATAGAGAATCCGGATGCTAACGGTGTTGGCGAGGTGGTTGCCCGCGGCCAAAACGTCATGGTCGGTTACTACAACAATGAGGAAGCGACTGACGCGGTTCTGCAAGATCGGTGGCTGCGCACCGGTGACCTTGGAAAGCTGGACGAGGACGGAAACCTTTACATTGTCGGCCGTTCCAAGGACGTCATCATTGATTCAAACGGTAAGAACATTTACCCGGATGAAGTCGAAGACCTGTATTCTAAAACTGCGTTTATCAAGGAAATGAGCGTTGTTGGCTTACCCGACGATGACGGCGGAGAGAAAGTCGCGGCCCTTGTCGTGCCTGATTACGAGCACGAAATATCGATGGTGCGTGCTGAAGTCAACAAACGCATTGAAGATCATTTTCGTGAGGTCTCCGCCGGCCTGCCTTTCTTCAAGCGAGTTAAGATACTTCATATTACGCCCTTCGAACTGCCACGGACTGCGACCCGAAAAGTAAAGCGGCCGGAAGTTGTGGAGATGCTTCAGACATTGGAAGACCGCGACAAACGCAAGACAAAGTCGGCCGTCGAATCCAAGGGCGATGACAACATGATGTGGATCAGGAAGATCGTCGCTACGGTGTCTAACCGGCCGTTGTCCGACATTGCGGTCGAAGATAAACTCGCCGACCTCGGGTTCGATTCGCTGATGTTCGTTGAATTGCAGGCTGCTGTTGAAGACGCAGGCGGGCGTGTACTTTCGCCAGATACGCTGAATGAGGTACAGACGGTTCGCGAACTGCTAACGGCTGTTCAGCGTCTCGATAAGACGAAGAAGTTAGCCGATGAGCCGAAGGTGGATGAGAAGAATGAGGACGAGGATATTCACATTCCGTCGCTCGTCCGCCGCATTGGCAATGCTGCTGTCGACTTTGCCCAGGAGACGTTGTATTCAAATGTTCTCGACACGACGATCGAGGGAGAGGGCAACGTTCCTCCTCACGTAAATTTCATCGTTGCCCCTAACCACGCGTCTCACATAGATACAGGTTTGGTGAAAAAGGCTTTGGGCAAGGACATCGCGGAACAGACGGTCGCTGTAGCCGCAGCCGACTATTGGTTCGATACAAAGTACAAGCGTGCATACATGAACAATTTCACGACGCTTGTGCCAATTGAACGAACCGGCAGTCTCAGGCAGTCGCTTCGCCATGTGACCCGCATTCTGAACGAAGGATATAATGCACTCATTTTTCCGGAAGGTACACGGTCAACGACGGGCGAGATCGCGGAGTTCAAGCCGGTCATCGGCTACCTCGCGTTAAACCAAAAGATCGGTATTTTGCCTATCTGCCTTTGGGGGACCTTTGAGGCTTATCCGAAGGGGATGACAATTCCAGCGAAAAAGAGCATTGGGGCAAAGATCGGTGCCAAGATCGGACGCTTTCTCTCGTACGAGGAGCTCCGCGATATGACCGAGGGCGTTCCGAATACCGAGGCGTATCGCCTGATAGCCGCCCGAGTACAGCATGAGGTCGAGAATATGCGTGACAACAAGCGGGAGAAATTTGACGTCGCGGCGGTCAGGAAACAATGGAAGTCCGAGCGGCGAAAGACCAGAAAGCAGGAACCGGTCATAGACGAGTAGTATGCGGAAGGGCTCTGGTACAAAGCCCTTCCGGCGTCTGGTATTAACTATTTCTGGATGGCTGGCAGAAGCAGGCCGATCAAGACGGGAACCGTCGCGGTGACGACCAGCAACTCGATCAGGGTAAATCCGGTCATTTTGCTGAATGCCTTTTCGACCCGAGCTATCCGATCCTTTTTGACTGTGTTTTCCATAATTATTACTCCTTAAGTATTTATTTATTTCCGAAGGCCCAGAGGACTTTCGATCTTGCAGCATTTTCAGCTGACACTAGATAATGCGTTTGGGCTGCGAAAAAACTATCATTTATTTTTCGACAGAATAAAATTGTTCAGAGCAGTGCGGAATGTGGCCGCGGAACATTTGTTCGGTCGGTTCTGCTATAAACAAATATGAGAATCCTCACATCCTTTCTGTTGGCTTTTTCTTTTTTGGTTCCAACTGTCTCAACTTTTGGGCAAAAGGACCTTGCGGGGCCGACCTTTAAGGTCGACTTCGAGAAATTCACTTTACCCAATGGGCTCGACGTCATCTTCCACGTTGACCGATCGGATCCGGTGGTTGCGGTCTCGTTGACGGCCCACGTTGGCTCTGCTCGCGAAAAGGCAGGAAGGACGGGTTTCGCTCATATGTTTGAGCATCTTTTGTTTCTCGAATCTGAGAATTTAGGCAAGGGCGGGCTTGATAAGCTGACGGCCCGGATCGGTGGTTCGGGTGCAAACGGTTCAACCAACCGTGACCGAACGAACTACCTCCAAACAGTGCCAAAGGACGCTCTCGAAAAGATGCTCTGGGCTGAGGCTGACAAGCTGGGATGGTTCATAAACACCGTGACGGAACCCGTTCTTGAAAAGGAAAAGCAGGTAGTAAAAAACGAGAAGCGTCAAGGAGTTGATAATAACCCTTACGGGCACACTTCCTACGTGATCGATAAGGCTCTTTACCCTGCGGACCATCCCTACAACTGGCAGGTCATTGGCTCCTTGGAAGATCTGCAGAACGCGCGTCTCGAGGATGTTAAAGAATTTTTCCGACGTTGGTATGTGCCGAATAACGTCACGCTGACCGTCGCGGGAGACTTTGACACGGTACAGGCGAGAAAATGGGTAGAGAAGTATTTTGGCGAGATCAAGCGTGGTGAGGCTATTACGCCGTTGCCAAAACGGTCGGGCTTCGTCAAGGAAACGGTAAAGCTTTATCACGAGGATAATTTTGCACGGCTTGCGGAACTGACGATGGCATGGCCGACGGTCGAGGAGTATCATCCTGATTCATATCCGCTTCAGGTTCTGACCTCGTATCTGGTCCGCGGAAAGAAAGCCCCTTTCTACAAGGTGCTAGTAGAAGACAAAAAGCTCGCGGCCAACATTTCAATGTTCAACCGCGAGTCCGAACTTGCGGGGCAGTGTCATCTATCGGTACGCGCTTTTGCGGATAGGGATCTCGACGAAGTCTCAGCCGCGATCGCGGAGGCGTTTGCGAAGTTCGAGAAAGAAGGAATATCCGAAGCTGATCTGAATCGCATTAAGGCCGGCCAGGAAACGCAATTCTACAATTCGCTCTCCAGCGTGCTTGGCAAAGGTGCCCAGTTAACTCAATACAATATCTTTGCTGATGATCCGGGCTTTATCGAGAAGGACATTAAGAACATTCTCGCTGTGACGCCCGCGGACGTGATGCGGGTGTATGAGAAATACGTCAAGGGCAAGAATTACGTTGCGACCAGCTTTGTTCCCAAAGGTAAGGTAGGCTTGGCATTGGCAGGTTCAACAAAGGCCGAGGTCGTGGAAGAGAAGATAGTTCAGGGAGCGGAGGATGACGTTGATGCGTCGGTCAAAGCCACTTTCGAAAGAACTCCCTCGTCCTTTGATCGGAGCGTAGAACCACCCTACGGCCCGGCTCCGGACGTCAAGATCCCTTCAGTTTGGGAGAGCAAGCTATCCAACGGTTTGCGTGTATACGGGATCGAGAATTCTGAGGTTCCGCTGATTCAGTTCGAGATAGTGGTTGACGGTGGCCAGCTCCTCGAAGATATAAACAAGGTCGGGGTTGCGGAACTGATGGCTCAGACGATGACACAGGGAACGCAGAAAAAAACGCCACAGGAACTGGAAGAAGCCATTCAGCAGCTAGGAGCTTCGATCACTGTCGGTGCACGAACAGAAGACATCCGTATCCGGGCGACCGCGTTGGCGAGGAATTACGATGCAACTCTCGCACTTGTCGAAGAGATGTTGTTTGAGCCCCGATGGGATGTGAAGGAGTTTGAGCTGATCAAGCAGCGAACCATCGGAGCGATCCGCCAGCAAGAGGGCGATCCGAACTCAATAGCCCAAGCCCGATACAATGAGCTGATCTACGGAAAGGAGAATATGCGTTCGCGCAATATTCTTGGCACTGTCGATTCCGTCAATGCGATAACCATCGACGACCTCAAAGCATTCTATTCGAAGAACATCTCGCCATCGGTATCGCGGATGCACGTCGTGGGTGCTATCGATAAAACGAGACTGACCGCCTCGCTCAGCAATATCAACAAGCGTTGGGCGGCGAAGAAGGTTGATATCCCGGTTTACAAAACACCCGCCCGGCCGACCAAAGCACAGGTCTATTTTTACGACGTGCCGGATGCCAAACAGTCGGTCCTTCGTTTCGGCTATCCGGCACTCGCGCAGACCGACCCGGATTTCTATCCCGCGACGGTGATGAACTACATTCTCGGTGGCGGCGGTTTTGCATCGCAATTGACGCAACAGCTTCGTGAGGGGAAAGGCTATACCTATGGCATCGGGTCAGGTTTTTCAGGAACCAAAAGCCCGGGAACATTTACGATCCAGAGCGGTGTTCGAACGAACGTTACCCTTGAATCTGCCCAACTCGTCAAGAGCATCCTGCAGGACTACGCAAAGAATTTTTCCGACAAAGATCTCGAAACGACCAAGGGTTTCTTGATCAAGAGCAACGCTCGTGCATTCGAAACAGCGAATGCTAAGCTTAATATGCTCGATAACATCAGCTCGTACGGCTGGAAGCCCGACTATGTAAAGGGCCGCGAACAGATCGTGAAGTCGATGACCCTTCAACAGATCAGGGCCCTGTCGCAGAAGTATCTCGACACAAACAAGATGATCTGGCTTGTCGTCGGCGACGCGAAAACACAGCTTCCGCGGATGAAGGAGCTCGGTTTTGGTGAGCCTATTTTGCTAAACAAATAACTTTTCACCCAGAATAGGATCAGGCGAAGTTCAAATATAATGAATACACTCTTTGATGGCTGTTCGCTAAAGCGCATTATCCTCTTCAGTTTATTCGTCTCGCTTCTCGTGACCGGTTGTTTGGGCCAGACGATCGACCGCAAGGCTTCTGCCGAGCAGGTCAAAGCGGAGTTTCTACACGCATGGAACGGCTATAAAAAGTACGCCTGGGGCAACGATGATCTTAAGCCGCTGAGCAAGTCGTATCACAATTGGTATGCGGAGCCGCTTCTGATGACGCCGGTGGATGCGTTGGACACGATGTATCTGATGGGTTTGAAGGACGAGGCGGACAAGACTCGGGATCACATTAAGAAAACGCTGAAATTTGATAAGGACATAAGCGTCCAGAAATTCGAGATCGTCATCAGGCTACTCGGCGGACTGCTCTCTTCCTATCAGATCACCGGAGATAAGGAACTGCTAAAGCTGGCAGACGAGCTCGGGACCCGACTTCTTCCTGCGTTCGATTCGCCAACCGGCCTGCCTTACAAACATGTAAATCTTCGGACCGGCAAAGTTACGACCCCGATCTCAAACCCGGCCGAGACCGGGACGCTGTTGATCGAGTTCGGAACCTTAACCAAATTAACGGGCAAACCGATCTATTATGAGAAAGCGAAGCGGGCATTGGTCGAGACCTACAAGCGGCGTTCGCCGATCGGGCTTGTAGGAACGCGAATAAATGTCGAGACAGGCGAGTGGACAAACACCGGCAGCCACGTCTCCGCCGAGATCGATTCGTACTACGAGTATCTTTATAAATGCTGGAAACTCTTCGGGGATAAAGAGTGCAAGGCGATGTGGGACGATAGCATCGTCGCGATCAACAAATATCTCGCGGACGATGTTCGAGGCGAACTTTGGTACGGCCACGCCGATATGGCAACCGGCAAACGAACGCGAACGACATGGGGAGCGCTCGATGCATTTTTTCCTGGACTGCTTGCCTTGTCGGGTGATTTGAACCGTGCGAAACGATTGCAGGATTCATCGTTCAAAATGTGGCAGGTGCACGGTATCGAGCCCGAGGTATTCAATTATCAGACGATGAAAGTCGAGCACCCCGGCTATCCGCTTCGGCCGGAGATAGTCGAATCAACTTACGTGCTTTATCAGCTGACCAAAGATCCGAAATACCTCGTGATGGGCAAACAGTTGTGGGACGATTTCGTCAAATACTGCCGTACCGACGAGGGGTATGCCCACCTGAAAAGCGTCGTAACTAAAGAGAAATCCGACGCTATGCAAAGTTTCGTTTTGGCGGAAACCTTCAAGTATTTTTACTTGCTATTTGCTCCTGACAAAACGCTGGACTTCAAGAAGATCGTGTTTAACACCGAAGCTCATCCGATCAGGCGTACGTGGAAGTGAGTAGCGTTATTCGCCTTTAACGCGAAGAAATCTGAGCTTTCCTACCTGAAGCAAGACCGAGTCGCTGCCTAGTTCGATCTCCGCATTTGCCGCACTCGCCTTTTCGCCGTTCACTTTGACGCCGCCTTGTTCGATCAGCCGGCGGGCCTCGCCTTTCGAAGCCGCAAGCCCGGTCTGGACTATCAGATCGGCAAGACGGTGCGGGCCCGCGGCGATCGTTCGTTCATCGATCTCATCCGGCACTTCTTTCTTCACGAACCTGCGTTCAAATTCGTCGCTCGCGGCTTCGGCGGCTTCCCAACCATGGAAGTCCTTTATTATCTGCTTAGCAAGCGTTACCTTCAGGTCACGCGGATTCTCGTCGCCTGCTTCGGCCTTAAACTTCAGCGTATTCAAGTCATTGACGGTCGCGTCGGTCAGGAGCTCAAAATAACGCCACATCAATTCGTCCGAGATCGACATGACCTTGCCGAACATTTCAGTCGGCGACTCATCGATCCCGATGTAATTGTGCAGCGACTTCGACATCTTGTTGACACCGTCGAGGCCTTCAAGGAGCGGCGTGGTCAAAACGACCTGAGGCTCTTGCCCATATTCCCGTTGAAGGTCGCGGCCGACCATTAGATTAAATTTCTGGTCGGTGCCGCCAAGTTCGACATCGGCCTCGAGTGCAACCGAATCATAGCCTTGGGTCAACGGATAAAGCAGCTCGTGGAGCGAGATCGGGGTGTGCTCTCGAAGACGTTTCTCGAAATCGTCACGTTCCAGGATCTGCTTCACAGTCACGCGGGCACATAGCTTTACAAAGTCGGCGGCTGCGAATTTGTCCATCCACTCGCCGTTAAACCGAAGCTCGGTCTTTTCCGGATCGAGCAGTTTGAACATCTGCTGCTTGTACGTCTCTGCGTTCACGTTTATCTCTTCCCGCGAGAGCGGCGGCCGCGTCACGTTCTTTCCCGACGGATCACCGATCATCCCGGTAAAGTCTCCTATCAGAAAGATAACGGTGTGACCAAGGTCCTGAAACGCCTTCAGCTTGCGGATGACAACCGTATGTCCGATGTGGATATCAGGAGCCGTCGGGTCAAGCCCCAGCTTTACCCGCAGCGGCTTACCGGTCTTAGCCGACCGTTCCAACTTTTTCCGCAGATCTTCATCCCGGATCAGATCGACCGTTCCCTTTTTCAAAAACGCAAGCTGTTCGTCAATGGTCATAAGCACGTAATTGTACAAGTTCCGCGGCACACGACAAAAGGATGCTTACCGCTTTTTTGGGCAGGGCCGAACTCCATGGCAAAAAAATAATCTGAAAAAAATTCTCAGGAATGTGTAAGAAATCGAACCAAAAAATCAATACATAGTGAAAGCTAGTTTGGATATTTATCCATCAGCTTACTTAATGCAGTTTCGGCAGACGTGAAGAACTTCTCCCACCCTCTTCATAGGCCGAAATGAACTTGGAAACGGAAGTTTCCGATAGGAACTGGTGTTCCGGCGACGTTTCTGCCACACGTTGCCTCGCAATTCCCACCCAGTTCCAACATATTTGAAGTATCGGCCGCGGAAGTCCCACTTTATTTCCGGAAGTACCGGTGTTTACGAGTACCGCGGCCATTACTCCCACAAGACGCGCTGACGGCTGGATCGGTGAGAGCGGGTTTCGAAAGTAATTTCGCGAACCGTTTGGGCACCGATCCAAGTCGGCGTTCTTTGAACGTTACTGATAAAACATAGAAGGCACCTTCAAGACCACTAACTTGAGGGTGCCTTCAATATTTTGAGCAGAGCGGCTTCTCCTAGAAGTCGAATCTTACGCCAAGGCGAACTGTACGTTGGCGATAAGTGCGCGATGGAACCAGAAAATTCTGCCGAGCAAGCAGCTGGGTCGCGGTAGGTGTGGCGTCGGTCCGGAGAGCGGCAAAATCGACGAACTCGGCTCCGTAGCTAAAAACGGACGCGTTGAATAGGTTGTTGAACTCGGCGACCGGCCGCAGCCTCATCCTTTCGCCAAACCTCCACTCGCGAGTGATATTAAGGTCGAAAACAAAGAGGTTTGGGCCCGTGCCCGAGTTTCTCGGCAGGTTTCCGCTTTTTGCTCCGATCGGCTGGAGCGAAAATTGGGCGATCAGTGCATCGGGAACGGGAGACCCGGGCTCACGATAGACTATATCCTTGATATTGCCGCTGAAGTTCAGCCGGTCAGTGCTTACATCGTCGAGGTTGCGATCTGTACCGCCTGCACCAAGATTGAAGAGCGAAGAGCTCCCCCATCGGAGGAGTGGCGAAAACCTGAGTTTACCCATCCAATATGGCGTGTCGAGCGTGCCGGTGACCGCAATTCGGTGTCGGCGGTCCTGCAGATTCCGCGTGAATTCTCGCGCAAAATCGCCATTGATCTCGGCGTTAGCCGTATTGTTGAGGCCGTCGTCCTTAGTGCTCGAAAGGGTATAAGCGACGCGTGTCGACGCTCCGAATCCATAGCCAAGCTTGCGAAAGCGGCGGCGAAGTTCGAGGATAAGCCCCTGATAAAGAGCATTTCCACGCGAACCGATCCGCGAGGTCTCTTCAACAGATTGGTCAGGACGGAAACGGGCGATCGCGGCAAGTGCGATCCCGATCGGGCCGCCGGTCGCATTGTTGTTTTGCCCGGCAACGGCAACTGCCGGAGTGGTGCTGGACGTGTTGATGGTATTGAGGTTCACGAAACAATTTGGCGTGGACGTACCACACTGAGAATTGCCGTTCTGTGTGGTGTGAATACCGCTTCCATCTGCTGTATTCGTGCCCAGATAGAACGTGTACCGCCTCGTGGGTGAAAGATCAAAGGGATTTGCGACCAGATATGCGGTCCAGTCGGCGTAGCCGGCCGGAAGTATCGGGGCGTTCGGGTTATAGTCACGCCAGAGGTGGGCCGTCTTGTTGTAAGTGTAGTTCGCTTCGAATACGAACGCATTACCGATGTCCCGTTCGAATCCTACATTGAACTGATAACTCTCCGGGATCTTAAGGTCAGCTTCCACAGATCGAAGCGGGTTTCCTTGGCTTGAGACGTTACCGACGGAAAATCCTGTACTTGAGTTGCACGGCAGGGCTCCGGGCGAGCCAGCCGCAACGTAAGCGGCACAAGCAGCGGCAGCAGCCGCACGGATCTCTTCCAAGGAAGCAAACGAATTCGGAAAGCGATTAGAGATCGCCGAAAGAAAGTAGGGACGCCGCAGGTCGCTCGCCGCCGGCCCAATGAAGTTCGTGTCGAAATTGACCAACGTGCCGCCGCTGTTCTGGATCGAATCTCCGACGGTCCGTAGAAGGACGCGGTTGTAGAAGATCCCGGCTCCAAAGCGGATGACTCCCGTACCCTTTTTGAAAGGATCCCAGGCCAAGCCTACTCGCGGCCCGAAGTTATTGTTGTCATCTACGGCCGTCTCACGCTCATACCGGACGCCGAGGCTCATGGTCACATTCGCGGCCGGCTTAAACTCGTCGTTGAAAAAGAATCCGTAGTAGGTGTTAGAAACATCCTGACCCGTCCCAAAGTTTTGTCGATAGCGTGTGACCTGATTATTGGAATACTGAAGGACGCTGCCAAAGTTGAACGTTCCCGTCGCATCGCCCAAACCAAGAACTTTCGAAAGTACATCCTGGGCGTCGAAACCCACCTTAAAGGTGTGGTTCTTCCAAATATGGGTGACGGAGTCCTGAATTTGCCAGCGGGTTTCTGTCCGGGAATCCGAGAAATTCTGCGAAGTGCTTGTAGTTGAATTTCCGGCGATCAAGGTCTGTACGCTGTTTGTGACCGGATTTCTGAACCCAACAAGAACAACGGGGTCAAGCGGATCCGCGGTCTGGAAGCTGGGTTTATATTGTGACCATTGCGCGCGGAACTGATTAACTGTCGAAGCTCCGAAAACGTGATTGTCCGTCACGTTGTAGGCGATCGTATTATTATTCTTTGCCTGAAACGCATCTTCCAGACGCGTCGTCGAGGCCCCGTTAGTTCGACGATTATTCCGGTCCGCAAATTGGATACCGAACGTAATATCGTTGTTCTTGAACAGGCGGTGATCGATTCTTGCCGTCAGTACGTGATTCAGGTTCGGCGTCGCGTACAGCACTGAATAGGGAAGTATGAAGCCCGCCGTACCCGGACAATTCGCTGGACTTGCATTGTCACAGAACTGCTGGCTACCTGTCGGCGTCGGCAGCGTATATCGCGGATTAGGAACTAAGGGAATGTAGGTGTCGATGAGCGTTGTGTCGTCGAGCTTGCCGAATTCATAGGTGGTCGAGAAAAATGTGCGCTTGCGGCCATCGTAAAGCCATGGGATCACGACCGGGCCGCTCAAAGAAAAGCCCGGAGTAATTTCACGGAGTTCCGGACGCGGTATCGCACGGCTGTTGTTGTACCAGCTATTCGCATCCAAAGCGCCATCACGATAGAAGAAGAAAGCACGTCCGCGGAGCTGATTGCCGCCGGCGCGCGTACGAAGGTTGACGCGGCCACCGGAGGCACGCCCGTACTCGGCTGAGAACTGATTGGAAATGACCTGCACCTCAACTATCGATTCAAGTGACGGCTGGAAGCGGTCACGCGACGAGCGGTCGTCATTATTATCAAGGCCGTCGATCGTAAGGTTGTTCGAATAAGCGGTGCCGCCTGAAAGCGAGAAATTTCCCTGCTCCAGCGGTGCATTACTCGGATTGGCATTTCGGTCTTCGGCAAGGCCGCTTGTGGACAATTGCTCTTCAGACGTTCCGCCCAGCGTCAGGACAAGATCAAGTGGATTTCGCGTGCTGTTTGGTATTTCTTCGATCTCTCGTTCTGTGACCGTTCCACCGACCACAGTCCTGGTCGTATCGACGATCGGCCCCTCATCATCGGCCACTACGACCTCATTCACATTTATGCCCGCAGGGTCGAGTTGGAAATCTAACTGGAGAGCAGCCCCGGAAACAGCCTGGACGGCTGTCCTTTCCTTTGTTCCAAAGCCGGTCTGTGCCGCCGATACTTTGTAAGTTCCGGGCTTTAGCTCGATAAACCGATATCTGCCATCGTCATTTGTGACCACTGTGCGTTCCGTTCCGGTCTCAACGTGGGTGGCCTTCACGGTCGCGCCTACGACGGCGAGGCCGGCGGAATCTGTTATGCGACCTGAAATTGTGACGTCGTCGAGATCCTGGGCTGAAACGCTGATGGCGAACGAAAGAACAATTAGAGAAAAAGCAGCAAAAAGCGGCCTTCCGAGGCGGTTGATCATCGATTGAACTCCTAAAACCGAGCTAATTCGGGTTATTTTGAATGGCTTATTTTGCCTTGAAAGCGGTCGATTGTAAAGGAAGTAGAAGGACAGCTACAGACGGAATTAAGGAGCAGTGTGAAGGCTGTTATCAGGAAAGGCCCTCGTCCTCGGACGATACAACCTCAGAATACTGGACCCTGCGATAGCGCGAGATAGGGATAAGAGCATCGGTCTGATTAAAGCTCTGTACCTGCTGCGAAAATTCACCGGCGTGTGATTTGAGATACTCGAAGAAACGCTCGAACTCACGCTGCATTGAGTCCATTTTCTCGCGCATATTCAGGATGATCTCGACGCCCGCGAGATTTACACCGAGGTCGCGCGTAAGCGACAAAATTATTTCGAGACGCTCAAGGTCAGAGTCTTCATAGAGCCGCGTATTTCCTATCGACCTGGACGGCTGAAGCAGGCCCTCGCGCTCATACAGCCGCAAAGTTTGCGGGTGAATGTCGTAAAGTTCTGCGACAGCACTGATCGTGTAGGTCTTTATGCGCTTTTTCATATGATGACTAATCCAGTCCCATATACTTACGGGGATTTTCCGGATTAAGCTTCTCAAACTGCTTGAGCAATTCCTTGGTCTCCTCGGAAATGACACGTGGCATCGCGATCTTCACTTCGATGAACTCATCACCGCGAAGCTGTGGGTTTCGTAAGCTCGGGAATCCACGCTCACGAAGGCGAAACTTCTGACCCGACTCCGTGCCCGCCGGGATCTTCAACTGGGCCTTTCCTTCTACGGTCGGAACCTCGATCTTAGCTCCGAGAGCGGCCTCAGAAACGCTGATTGGGACCGTCACATAAACGTTATCGCCTTTGCGTTCCAGAAAACGATGCTTGCCCACGTTCGTCAAGATGAACAGGTCACCCGGTTCGGCTCCGAGTCGTCCGCCGTGGCCTTTCTTTGGTATCCTGACCCGCGATCCCGTATCTACGCCTGCAGGGATCTTGATCTTGACCTGTTCGGTCTTGGGTGTAACGCCCTTGCCGTTGCATAGCGAACAAGGCGTTCTGCGGCGTCCCGTCCCTTCACAGTCTGGACATCCCTGCGAAAACTGGAGCCTTCCGCCTGTGCGTTGAACCTGTCCCGTGCCCGCGCAGGTCGTGCAGGTCACTACCGGGCCGCCGGTATCCCCCGCTCCATTACAGCGGGAACATTGTTCCGACCGGTTGACCGTAATATTGGTGGTAAGGCCGGTGACTGCCTCTTCAAAACTCAATGCCAGCGGGATCTCGATATCGCGGCCGCGCTTTGGCATCGCACGCGGCGGTTCGGGCTCAGGGCGGGCACCAGGACCGCCGCTTCCGCCAAAAAGATCGGAAAAAATATCACGAAAACTCGAACTTCCGCCCGAGCCCGTGCTGCCCGCGTTAAAATCGAATCCGGAAAAATCGAAGCCTGGAGAACCGCCTCCGCTTGAGGCTCCCGCACCGTAGGGTGAATCGGCACTCAGGTTGTCAGCATAATAGCCAAACCGATCAAAGACCTTTCGCTTTTTCTCATCCGAAAGCACATCGTACGCTTCCTGCACTTCCTTAAATTTGTCCTCGGCCGCCTTGTCATTAGGATTTACATCCGGATGAAATTTGCGCGCCAGACGGCGGTAAGATTTTTTGATCTCATCCGCCTTCGCGTCCTTCTTGACGCCGAGAATTTTGTAATAATCTTTGTTTGCCATCTATTAAGGCCAACACTATGCCACTAGAGCGCGGGTAAATTAAATACGAACTCGATGCACGAGCGGATCTCGTTCAATCGGTCTTGAGCCAAGTGCGTAATGGTTGAGCCGATTCTCGTTTTCGGGACAGTTTGAATGTTTGTAAAATTAACGGTACAGCGCTCGGGTAAACCATCCGATTCGTCTAGCCACAATTCCGAATCATTGGCACGGATATTGGTAGTTATCTCCGCAACAGTCACGGCATTGAGCCAAGGGATCAGATCGGTTCTAGTAAGAATTAAAACGGGACGCTCTTTATTAGGCTCTTTGAACTTATACCAGCAGACATCTCCCTGGATCATTGATCCTCCCAAACCTGTTCGCCCTGCCAGACCATGTATTCGTCGCTTTGCTGAGGCTTCTTTTTGTAGCTTTCGGCAAACCTGCCAATTTTCTCTTCGTCTGTGCGATCCTGACGTCTCTTGTTAAGCGTCTGCTCAAGCGTCAAATTTACAAATTCCGCTAGACTTTTATTCTCCGATCTTGCGATCTCGCTTGCTCGCAAGGCTAGATTGTCCTCAATTTCTATTACATGCATAGCTTTAATAGGTGAGCGGCGCGTTTAGAGCACCGCTCACCATTTATACCATACGAGTTACTTCTTTCCTTCGTCTTCAACATCGACGTATTCAGCATCGATGACATTGTCATCCGCTGGTGCGGCCGATCCCGAGTCACCGTCTGCTCCGGCCGTTGCCGACGAAGCCTGCTCAGATGCCTGAGCTTCACCTTCCGGTGCATTCGCGGTCTGGTTGTAGATAGCTTCAGCCAGCTTGTGCGAAGCAGTCTGGAGGCGTTCGAACGCATTGTTCATCGCATCCGGATCGCTTCCTGCCAGAGCCGTCTTTGAATCGGCAATAGCACTTTCGATCTCACCTGCGGCAGCAGCATCGACCTTGTCCTTGTTTTCGGAGAAAGTCTTCTCGACGCTGTAAACTAGCCCATCCAAACGGTTTCGGGCTTCGATCTCAGCCTTTTTCTTCTCGTCCTCGCCTGCGTGAGACTCGGCGTCCTTCATCATCTTGTCGATCTCATCCTTCGACAAGCCCGACGAAGCCGTTATGGTGATCTTCTGCTCGCGCCCCGTGCCAACGTCCTTGGCCGAAACGTTCACGATGCCGTTTGCGTCGATGTCGAACGTAACTTCAACCTGCGGAACGCCGCGTGGTGCCGGTGGAATGCCAACAAGATGAAACTTGCCGAGCGTCTTATTGTCCGTCGCCAGCGGGCGTTCCCCCTGGAGAACGTGCACCTCTACCGATGTCTGATTGTCGGACGCGGTTGAAAAGATCTCTGACTTTCGCGTCGGGATCGTCGTGTTTCGGGTGATCATCTGCGTGGTCACGCCGCCGAGAGTTTCGATGCCGAGGCTCAAAGGCGTTACGTCTAGAAGCAGGATGTCGGTTTTCTCACCGCCCAGAACACCCGCCTGGACGGCCGCTCCGAGAGCGACTACCTCGTCCGGATTTACCGATTTGTTCGGCTCTTTACCAAAGAAAGCCTTGACCATTTCCTGGACCTTCGGGATACGGGTCGAGCCGCCCACGAGTACGATCTCTTCGATATCCTTGGGCTCCAATCCGGCATCTTTGATCGCCTGTTCGACGGGCGGCATCAGGCGCTTTAGGATCGGCTCAACCAGCTGTTCGAACTTCGAACGCGTCAGCTTCATCACCAAATGCTTTGGGCCAGATGCGTCCGCCGTGATGAACGGAAGGTTGATCTCGGTTTCCATAGCTGACGAAAGCTCGACCTTGGCTTTTTCGGCCGATTCTTTCAGCCTCTGCAATGCCATTTTGTCGTTGTGGAGGTCGATTCCCTGATCTTTCTTGAATTCATCGATGATCCAGCCGACGAGAACCTCATCCACGTCGTCTCCGCCGAGGTGCGTGTCGCCGTTGGTCGATTTTACTTCGACAACACCTTCGCCGACCTCGAGGACCGAAATATCGAAAGTACCGCCGCCAAAGTCGAAAACGGCGATGACCTCGTCCTTTTTCTTGTCCAGACCGTAAGCCAGAGCGGCCGCGGTCGGTTCGTTGACGATACGCAGGACTTCGAGGCCCGCAACCTTGCCGGCATCCTTGGTCGCCTGACGCTGTGCGTCGTTAAAATAAGCAGGCACTGTAATTACAGCCTTCTCGACCTTCGATCCAAGATAGTCTTCGGCCGACTGCTTCAATTTCTGCAGCACCATTGCCGCGATCTCCGGCGGGCTGTACTGTTTGCCGTCCACCGTGATGCGTACGTCGCCGTTCGAGGCCTTTTCGACCTTGTACGGAACCTGTTTGATCTCGTCCGTTACCTCATCGAACTTGCGTCCCATGAAACGCTTGATCGAATAAAGCGTATTCTCCGGATTGGTCACGGCCTGACGCTTTGCGACCTGGCCGACCAAGCGGTTACCGTCCTTTGTAAATGCTACAACCGAAGGAGTTGTCCGGCCGCCTTCGCTGTTGGTGATGACGATCGGCTCGCCGCCTTCCATAACAGCGACGACCGAGTTCGTCGTTCCCAGATCGATACCTATAATTTTGCTCATTTGGTTCTCTCCACTTAACTAAAATCGTTTCGCTCGCCTAATTAATACATATAATGACTTGAGCCTGTATAGATGATAAAGGTTGAGTGTGTCGTTGTCAAGTTTATTTAGAGCTGAGAAACCTCTTTGGCACAGGGAATGCAAACGAGGGGCGGATATCAAGATTTTGAGCTAATTTTGACCATAAAAGGGGAGAATTTTTAATATGTCACTTATATACTGTCCTGAATGCGGACACGAAATTTCACAGGCGGCCATTGCGTGTCCAAGCTGCGGCCGTCCGATTAATGCACCTGCGGCACCGACGATCGAGCGGCCCGTGATCGTCGCACGACGCGAAGAGAGCGGATTTCCGCCATGGGCGTTTGTCCCGCTTGGGATTCTCGGCCTGGGACTCGTTCTTCTTCTGTTCTTTGTGATGTCGCGAAATGACGAAACTGCCAATTCGAACCTTAATGTGAACGTTTCGACCGCACGGGCCTCGAATCGGAGCAGGGAAGCGGATCGGCCGGACTCGCAGACTATTTCTGTACCCTCAAGCGGTACTACGGTCACGGTGCCGCCCGCCGATACTAAAACGGTGACGGTTCCGGGCTCGCAGACGACCATCCCAGCGGATGCGAGTAAAGGCAAGGTCGTGATCGACGCAAAGGTAGCGAACCGTACCGGAGCCC
>JANNNS010000155.1:0-6236 GCA_031398645.1 Acidobacteriota bacterium | reverse complement strand
ACGCTGACGATAACGCCGCCTGATTCGCGCAAAAGCTTCATCCCGCGATTGTACGAGGCGACGAGTGTGCCCTCGGTCGTTGCAAGCGGAATGTAATATTCTCCCTCGGCATGATCGCCATACACCACCAGCGGACCCGCCAAACCGATCGGCACCTGAGACACGCCGATGAAATTCTCAATATTGCCCGCGACCGCTGCCGGATCGAGTGAATAGCTGGCTATGTGATCTGTTTTGCAGAAGGTCTTTCCACGAACAAACTTACGCCGCTCGTCCGCTGCTTCATTGGTGTAATCGTTTTCAGGGTCGCGAGGAATCTTGGTCATTGAATAGGCCGTCTCTAAGGTCTTAGAAAAACTCGCCCAATTATACCTGTTCTCCTCTGGAATGCCACGAACCGAAAAAGTCTACCATTTGCCCGAGATTTCGTGGCATAACCCTCAACCTTTCTCACTCCGGAAATGCCTCGCAGGATCTCTCCTAAATACACTCCTTTGCTTTTCTCCTTACTTTGAATTTGCTAAGGCGAACATTCGCTGGAGATATTCAAATCGTTGGCTCTTTATCACGCTCTATTTACCTTTTTCCGCAGTCGTTCCATCTTGTCGTAATCAGACTCAGGTATGGTGGATACGTGTCCGTCCTTAAGAACAATGATGAATTCTCCATCTGAATTTAGAAGGGCATTTTCAAGTGATTCGGCTTTCCGATTGCCTTCAAACGCAAGACGTGAAAGCCACATTCCCGTGTAGTCGCGAGAGATCACCTTCGCAGCCTTCGTGTCAAAAATCTGAGGAACACACTTGCCCTTAAACTCTCCTTCGGTAACTTGACATAATTACCTTCACTAATCTGCTCGCTGAGAAAGCGAGCGAGATACTTACCGTCAGGAAGGGCATCAAACTCCAGCACAACGGGCGTTTCTGGAGTAGCCTCCCGAATGTAGTCTGGGCCATTATCTGCCTTGGAACCAAGAATCTGAAGAAGCCTTTTAAGAAGCGACATAACTTTAAGCTCCATCCGTCTCGTGAAAATCGGTGTACCCCAGATCATTCGCAATGATGTGATTCCAAGGCATCCTACCTAGATCGATCCAATCAAGAGCCCAAACCAAATGGCTGACGGCCACTCCAAACGTAACCATAGGTGACGTTCGGCCCATAAGGATCGCGTCTCCCTTTAAAAACGGTGACACGAGGCTCGGCCTCAGTAGTGTCTTAATAGAGCACGCGCCGGAAAGGCACAGCCTTTCCGCACATCGGAGGGCGTAGCACGGGAAGCCGGGACATCCCTTTATTGACATTGGTAAGAAAAGGGAATATACATTGCGGTGCACAGAAGTAACTTCAATTCACCTTTTTAAAGCGTAGTCCAAGGGAGGAGATCACTATGAGAAAGAGCCTAATTGCTCTCGTTTTCGCGTTGGCGTTTTTCGGGTCGGCGATCGGACAGAAGATCGAGGGTGTTTGGACGGTTACCGAGATAACAACGACAGGGGCCAACGGGTCCGTCAAGCAGATCTCGCAGCCGAGTATGTATATCTTTACGAAGAAGCATTTCAGCGTTATCAGGATAACGGCCGACGCCGCGCGTCCGGAGTTTGAGCCTGAGACAGCCACGGCGGAGGACCTGAGAAAAGTGTACGTCGACGGGTTTGTCGCGAATGCGGGAACTTACGATTTCAAGGGCGGCAAGCTGACCGTGCGGCCGATGGTCGCGAAGAGCCCGAGCGCAATGAAGTCGGGGACATTTACGACGTCGTCGGTCAAGATAGAAGGCAGTACGATGACCCTGGTTTCGGAAAGCAACACCAGTGGGCCAGTACAAAACCCGACCACCACGAAGCTCCGGCGTGTAGAGTGATCCGGCAGGTCACTGACTGGCTTTCAGGCCTGTAACACCGTAACAAGCGTAACAGTTTGTAACACTTGTAACTGTTACACCGCTCACACCCTAGTATCGAACACCTTTGCGAAGTAATCTTCGAGATCGGTTGTTAGTTTACCGCGATCTCGCTCATCCACTCCGGCTAGCTCTTTGGCTAGCTGTTTTTTTATCTCAATTTGCATCTGGCGGGCTATCTGGATGCGTTGGGCCTGGGGGGAGCCGGCTCCGTGCATGGATTCTGTCAGGTAGCCGACGGCGTTTCGGCCGAGGGTCATGTTCTCTATCAGCCGAAGGATACGCATGCGCGATTCAGTCGAAACGTCGGCACGGCCTTTCAAATATTTTTCCAGGAGCGGGCCGATCTCTTCATTGCGGAAATCCTGCTCGCTCGGCATTGTGACCATCAGTCCGCCGGCCAGATCTTGTGCAAAGCGGCTGATCTGATAGGGGATCTTGGTGACGTGATGCTTGCAGACGTTGGCGATCATGTCGTCATTTATATACGCACCTGACTGCGTCGGCTTTGACTGATACGACGAAGCGATGCCAGTCGCATAAATCGTCTCATTCAGATGCGTCATCTCGACGATCTTGTCTTTAATATGCGAGGCATTCTCGACTCCGTTGTATTCAGCGATCTGGGCAGCGGCTCCGATCAACACATCGCCAACACCCGATTTACAAACATACGAACGCCGATGGTAACAAGTGAACCGTTCGACCAGCATTGAGGCGAACTCCGATTCACCATCCATAAAGATCAGTTCATTCGGGATAAAGACGTTGTCCAGAATGACCATCGCTTCCTGCCCGCCGAATTTTGCATTACCCTGGTCGATCTCGCCGCTTTCCATCGCACGGGTGTCGCATGATTGGCGACCATATATATATGTAATACCTTCGGCCTCGACCGGGATCGCTCCGACGATGGCATAATCCCTGTCATTTTCAGTCAACCGCATCGTGGGCATCACGATCAGCCAGTGGGAATTCAAACAGCCGGTTTGATGTGCCTTGGCACCTGAAACATAAACGCCTTCGTCAGTGCGTTTGACGATGTGAACGAACAGATCAGGGTCGGCCTGCTGATGCGGCGCAAGGCTGCGATCGCCCTTGACATCGGTCATCGCTCCGCCGATAACCAGGTTAAGCCGCTGCATTTCGGCGATAAATTCTTTTAGACGGTAGTGGTAATCGGTGCCGTGAGCCTCATCTATCTCAAAGGTCGTCGAAAATAGCGAGTTGAGTGCGTCCATCCCAACGCAGCGTTGAAAACAAGTACCCGTAAGCTGGCCTAACCGACGCTGCATCTTATTCTGCAACACGACATCGTCCCGATTCATCGTTATGTGAAGAAACCGATTCACAACGTCGCCAGTGATATGCGAAGCGGCAGAGGCGAGTTCGGGTTCGCGAACGGCCAGATCATAGGTCTCGGCGACGGCATTGATGCTCGGGCGGATCATCGGGTGCTCGACGATGTCATGCACGCGTTCGCCAAAGAGAAATACACGCAGCTTTCTCCCGCGAAGCGAGACGATATAATCCGCGCTCGTGACGATCGGCTGGCGGTTCTTATGGGATCCAAACATAATGGTGAAGTGGCCGTTCCAAACTGGGCCAGCGATCGAAATTGCAAACAGGGTTTATTGCTCTTACAATTACAAAATGCTCGGCAAAAAGACTTCGGTCATTCTAGCATTATTTTTTGCGCTTCAGTTCGTGACTGGATGCGGATCGCGGACCGCCAATAATGCGAACGTTGCGGCTGCGAATCAGAATACCGCGCAGAATTCTAGCGAACCCGAAAAGGACGGTGTGAAGGACAATTGGGAAGAATTGGCGTCCCTCATCAAGATGCCGTTCGAGCCGGAAGATCTGGTATGGAAGGAGGTTTCAGCCGGGAATCAAGGCCGCCGGCTGCTTGCGGTCTTTCAGCTCAGTCCTGCGGACTCAAAGAAATTGGTAGAGAACGCATCCAAGATAAGGCCCGGCATTCCCGTTAATTTGCCGACAGAGAAATGGTTTCCGCCCGAGCTTGTTTCAGAGAGCGAGATGAACAACGACGAAGGCATAGCGGCCACGTCTTATGGAGCCGACGCGTTCTTGCAGCCTCCATTCACTGAAGGCAAGCTCGCTAGAGTCGGGTCGAGTGACTTTTTTGTTCTTGAGGTATTTGCTAAATAACTGTCCGCCACTTGAGGTTACGGATTATCTTCACGGCCGCAAGTATTGAAATACAATGGGTAGCCGGTATGAGGCATTTCTTAAAGTAATGTGTGAGGTCGCCGCTCGTCTACAAAACGTGCTACCAAGGCGTGATTCTTAACTTTGTCGACTGCCAACGTCGAACAGACTTTACAACCGCTCTTCTACCTTACGCATCTGAATAAAGACCCACGCGAAACTCTCCTGGAATTCGTCTAACTTTAATGTTTGCCTGATTTCCGCTATCATCGACATAGCAACTCTTCACGCTCATGCATTGGCCGAAAGTGATCATCGCTGCACTGCTCGCTGTACTGTTTTTTGGCGACGCCAACGCACAGGACACTAATCCGGTCGACCGCCAGGTCGCGAATCCGATAACCGACACTCCGAACATTAATCCAATATCGGCCGAACAGAGCATAAAAGCGCCGAAAACGAAGAAGACCGAGGATGACAAGGCGATCGCCGGAGGAGAGGCTGTTGTCTACTCAGAAAAGCAGACGGTCGAGGGCCCCGACGGCAAGCGGATAATCACGTACACTGGCAACGTCGATGCTCGTTACGGCAAGTACCGGATGCAGGCCGACAAGATCGTTCTTTACGAAGATGAAGAAAAGATGGTCGCCGAGGGCAGCGTAGTTTTTGATGAGGGCGACGACCAGCGAATAACCGGAGCCCGCGGGACGTTCAGCCTGAAGACAAAACTGGGCAGTTTTGAAGATTCGACAGGGTTTACCAATCAAACCAACGACGGCACGGTCATATATTTTACGGCTGACAAGGTTGAGAGGACGGCCCTAGACGTTGTTGTTGTGACAAAAGGGAAGTTCACTGCTTGCGACGAGGCTGTGCCCAAGTGGTCGTTCACGGCCGATGAAGCCACGATCAAGGTGAACGATAAGGTCAAGCTTAAGAACGGTAAGTTTCGGATCAAGGATATACCGCTTGTTCCTATCCCGTACGCATCGATCCCGATCAAGGAACGCGACCGTGCGTCGGGATTTCTGACGCCGACCTTTGGATTTTCGGGCAACAAGGGAGTCCGCGTGCAGGGCGCATATTTTCAAACGCTGGGCCGATCGGCGGACATAACTCTGCGTGGCGATATCTATTCTTCACGCGGCATTGGCTACGGCTTTGACGTAAGGACGCGGACGAATGACCGTTCGTTTTTCGATTTCGGCCTATATGGCGTAAAGGACAGAATATTCGGCTCGAAGGCCAGCGCCGAGACACCCGACCAGGGCGGTTCCATCTTTTACGCCGAGGGCGTTCAGTATTTTTCGAATGGATGGACCGCCGCCGCCGACGTTAGGGTCACATCAAATCTCGCGTTTCGACAGGTTTTCTCAGACGGCGTTCAGCAGATCATCTCGCCTATAGAAGTTTCGCAGGGCTTTGCCAACAAGAGCTGGGGTAATTACACTCTCGACCTGCTCGCACGAACGCAGGTTATCTCGATCCCGAACGTAACGATCAGCACCCGAAATCTGCCCAGTGTTCACTTTGAAAAGCGTCCGTCGCAATTATCATTTTTAAAGGGGGTGTACTTTTCGTTCAAGACCGGAGTTGAGGGTGTTTCGCGTCGCGAGACCGTTGCCGACAAGGCTTTGTATGAGTCGCAGACCGGCAGCAGTGAGCCGATCCGAACGCCGCTGTTTGGCCTCAGATACGACGCCAATCCGCAGCTCACCATTCCGATAAATACGAAGTACCTGAACATTACGGCGACCGGAACGTTTCGCGTGACCTATTACTCAAATTCCTTCAACGACATGCGCAGGGTCGTGGAAAAGGATGTAGTGCGAAAGTACGGCGAGTTCGAACTCGATATCCGGCCGGTCGCGCTTGCCAGGAACTTCTACGGGAAGAACAACGAATTCAAGTTTCGGCATGTCATTGAACCGTACGTGACTTATCGATACATAAACGGCATCAACAACTTCAACCGGATAATTAGATTCGATCAGCTCGACACAATAACGGACACGAACGAGGTGGAATTCGGTGTTGTCAACCGCATCTACACACGACGATTTGCCGAGGCCGTGACCCCCGAGGCACGGCGACAATTGTCGATGGTCCGGGCCGCGAACGGAGCGACACTCGCCTCCGTCTCGGGACTAGCTGACAACGCT
>JANNNS010000123.1:0-23757 GCA_031398645.1 Acidobacteriota bacterium | reverse complement strand
GGGCGGAAACGTCTACTTCGTAGCAGAGAATGCAGAGATCGGCAGCGACGTAGCATTCAGAGCTAACGTATTGGCAAGCGGCAACATCAAGATCGGATCGGGCTCAACCGTGACGAACAAGGTGTTGGCAACCGGCAGCGTCGACCTGGACAACAGTGCACTTTTGGGCGGCACGACAGGATCAATGAACATATGCACCCAGCAGTCGCCGATCGTTTCGGGTGCCAATGACCTTTCAAACCGTGTTTTTTATTTTATTGTGACCGGAGCCGTCCACCTCGGAACCGCCGCGAATCCAGTTCGCGTCTCGCCGGGCAACTGTTCACAGACCTTCGATGTAACGGCAGGGCCGCAGATCGTAACTGAGCTCAATATAGGGGGCCTGATCACTCCTCCGAGCGGAGGATTTCAGGGTAATTTTGAACTAGTTAGTGTCGTAAATCTAAATGCCACATCGCCATCGACGCTTGGCCTGGTAAATCTTGCGACCCGGACAGCAAACGTAAACGTGGTCACGGGCGGCGTCGCGGATGCGATCAGTTTGCAGTTTACCAATCGTCGAGCAATTACCGGCTTTCTAGAGATGTGTAAAAAGGCCGCAACAGGGCCTGCCCAGTTCAATCCCGGAGGTGCGACACTGCTCGCCGGAGGCGACCTTGATGTCACCGGTTTCTTCCAATTCACAATATCTGGGGTCTACACGGTCAACCAGCAGAACCCGAACATTAAGACCCTTCAGGTATTCACGGTTCCTGCCGGACAGTGCACCGGCCCGATATCGGTGACTAAGGGCGACCCCGCACCATCTGGAACCGCGCCAAATATAACGACAGCGATCGTATCTGAACTTCCCCGTGCGGGAACATTTTTCGAAGGCACCGATATTTCTCCCGCGGATAGACGGAATCAGTCGGATGTCAGAGGCAGTATCGTTGGAGTAACTCCCACCGGCTCTGAACTGACAATACCGGCACCGGGCGGCGGATATGTTGATGTACTCATACATGAAAGCAGCGTCCAGAGTAATGAAACGCTGATCGTCTTTCGAAATCGCTCTAACCCCGCGCGTTTAAAGGTATGTAAGATTGCCGGGCCGGGAATTCCGGTTAATACCCTTTTTCGATTCAGCGTATCAGGGACCGGAGCGCTTAGTGCCGGCCATCCCCAAACGATCCAGTATGGACCGGTAACGCGTACCCTGGATGTTCGGGCCGGCGACCCAGCACAAGGCGGCACCTGCGATTTTGTTCGCGGATTCGGAGCTATTGCACCTGGATACGATGCATTCCAGACATTCGTGAACGGAACACCAGTTTCTATTGTCGAAGACGGTATATCGCCGGACAATCAGGTCGCGCAGAACGCCGGGCAGCTTCGGGTGTCCCAGATACGCCAGTTTGGCTCGGCTTTCACACCGGCCGGGACCGCCGGATTCTCACCAAATCCCTTACTTGTTCCGGGTCTTGATCTCGTTGCAAAAGCTTCAGTCATCGCACGTGCCGCACTGGTCGAAGTCGAGTTCTCTGGCTTTCGCTTTAACCCGACAGTTCTGAAAGTGTGTAATGTCGCAAATACGCCCGGCACAGTTGGGGCCGAACATCCGTTCACGATCGCTTTGGTCAGCCCGCAGATCGGCGGTGCAAACCCTGGTCCGATGTTCCCCAATTTTTTCACCACGGTAGCCGTTGTCGCTGGACCGGTGGGGTCCGCTGAAGGGAACTGTAGCTTTGTGAATGGATCATCGCTGCTGGGAGGGACTTTTAACCAGGGATCGACCATCACGATCACTCAGGGAGGCAGTACAGCTGTTTCGAACATCTCATGTCCTTCGTGCTCACCGGGCACGTTTACGGGCGAACCGTTCTTGCGGCGGGCGACAATTGCAGGCAGTGGCGGGTTGTCACCGGGCATCAATTCAGTTGTATTTGTAACCGGACCAAGCGGTCCTGGTACGTGCGGTGCGGTAAGACCCGCTGCGGAAATTGAGCCCGTCCTAACATCCTGCCGTGCAACACGGTTCGACTTTGACGGTGATCGCCGGGCCGATCCTGCCGTTTTCCGCCCAAGTACTTCGACCTTTACGTATGCTTCGAGCGTGAACGGATATACGCACTACGCGAGGGTATTCGGCAACGCGACCGACAAATTGGTCCCGGCCGATTATGACGGCGACGGCAAGAACGATACGGCGGTCTGGCGGCCTTCCAACGGCACCTGGTACTTGCTCCAAACGAGCGGCGTTTACGAGTATCTGCAATGGGGCGAGACTGGTGATATTCCTCAGGTCGGCGATTACGACGGCGACGGGCGCTCAGATTTTGCACTGTTCAGGCCGTCGAATGGGACTTGGTACATCCGTACCAGAATGAACGAGTTCCGCGTTGTTCAGTTTGGGCTTTCGACGGATATCCCGCTGGCGGCTGAGTATGACGGAGACGGGCGAACCGATCTTGCGGTGTTCCGGAATGGCACTTGGTACACACTGGAATCAATTCGCGGCTTCCGGATCACGCAATTTGGCCAAGCTAACGACGTACCGGTGCCGACGGATTACGACGGCGACGGTGCGGTCGATTTCGCGGTCTACAGGAATGGAATCTGGTACACCTTAACGGCCACCGCATTCACCGTTCGAGTCCATGGGATGGCGGATGATATTCCCGTCCCTGCTGACTACGACGGCGACGGCAAAGCCGATATAGCGGTATTTCGTCCGGGTGCGGGATCGTGGCTGATTCGACGGTCGTCAGTTGGAGAGCCGACAGTTGTCAACCCGATCATTCTTGGCCAGGCGGGAGACATTCCGCTGCAAGCTCCGCAAAGTTTGTTCGCTAACTAGCAGACATCTTGATCGATGCCGAAGGGGGGCCGCTGTTCGCAGCGGTCCTTTTTGTGTCGCCTATGTATGATCCGATCTGCTCGAAAAATACGCGTTCCAGATGAGGCATCGCCTCTCATTAGTCTTGCGAAGAAAGGAGTTGCACTGTATGGCATTAGAGCGGCCGCCGCGACTAGCGGCAGGAGATCTTGAATCCGCAAAGAGCTATCGCCCGTCGGAAGATCAGGTAGCCGAATGGCACACCGTCCTCAGCGGACAGCTTGAGAATTTCAGAACCATCGCTAGTCGGCACCAGGTGCCAGTCGATAAGATCATCGCCTTTAATTTTCCCGGATCGGTTGAGAACGGCCGGGTGATAACGGAAGTCGTCAACTGGTACCTCGGCAATCACAAGGGATTCGGCGGGCCCGAAACAGTTGACCGACGCAACAGAATGTTCAAAGGCGGTGAGAAGGTCGCTATCCCATTTATGGGCCGTGTCGAATTGGGAATGCCGATCATTCTCGCACCCCGGAAACCTGTTTCGCTCGACCAGCCCGGAAGTTTCTTTGCTACGGAGAAATTCGTTCACGAATTCAAGCTTCCGCCAAAACCGGTTGAAATTGGCCACTTTCTCGCTCAGGCTCGGATATCGATCGAAGGCGAGATCATTCAGCAAGGAAGCGTGAAGACCCAGTTCAAGAAGGACCAGGTGAAAGCGCAGATCGAGCGGAAACTTGATGAGGACCTGAAAGCGACGTTTTCCATTAAGGCGGATGAGAAGACGCTGACAACTGTCGTTGACGAGATCAGGAAAGGTTCAAAGGAAGGATTTGCCCGTGCGCTAGCCGCCCCGTTCGAAGCATCGCTAAAGCAAAACTACAAGTTCGGCAGGTTTGTCCTGGTTCCGGAGCTTGGGGCTGAATTCTCGACGACACCGGTCGTCGTTCGGGTGGCTGGCGAATATCAGGATATTTTGATAGTTGAAGGTACCAGCCTTCACGGAAAGTTCTCGATCAAGATCGGGTTCAACGTCGGTCTTTCTAAGAAGGGCTGGGCCTGGGTAGCGGAACGCGTGGGAACTGAGGCCCTAAAGCGATTTCTTCACGGCGCAGGGCGTGCCATGGCGGGAATGTGGCAATATCTGGTCGCGGAAGGCGTTGTCGCGGCCGGTGCGATCGTTGCCGCTGCTGCGGCAGGAACTATCGCCGTCACGACGCTGATGGCCTGGTTGGTCGCCGACGCACGACGGAAAGGCGAGTTGCGAGGGCTGGCTTCGTGGTACTACGCGGCGTATCTGGCAAAGGTCTTCCGCCGTCCCCGGCCAAGCGGGTTTATCGTCGGCGACGTGAAAATGCGCGACGAACTCATAATAATGGGCGAGAAAGATGCGGTGCACGCGGCAAGGCAGATCGTAGAGAAGCGCGGCGAGGGCAACCAGTATCAGACCGAAGATGCTGTTCTGGCCCGATACCGCGAGATCGCGGCCCATGTATTTGGAAACGAGGTGAACGCTGAGATCGAACTAAAAAAGGCACTTCAAAGCTATATCGAGAAGCAGGTTGGCCTTTGACAAGGATTTGGTCGGTCGGGTTTCGAAGACGGAGGCCGCGGTGCAATTTTTCACGGCCTGCTTGGCATATCGTTTGCCCGGGTATATTCTCGTCAGCACCGCGCTTTCGCGGCGCATCTCTGAAGAATGTCCGAACACCCGATCAAATTTGGCGCCTGGCGATCTGCGAAGGCCTTCGGCTTGTTATTATTCTTCGCATCTTATGCGGCGGCGCAGATGACCGAGGCGGATCTCCGCAAGGTAATTGCATTTGATGCCTGGACCGCCGGAGAGCAGGCTTCTCTTGAGAACGGCGATGTAGTGGTCCGTTCGATCGAAACAAAAGAAAAGCAAGAGATCGCTTCGATAGGCGTCTTCCGGCTTAAGGGAGCTCCGCCGGTTTTGATGCAGACGTTTCGTGAAGCCTTCAGCCAAAAGGGAACAACTTCGGTTAGGGCTGGCGGCCGGTTTCGTGACGAACCGGCAATGGAGGACGTTCGTAACCTGGACCTTGAACCGGGAGCCGTCGAGCAACTGAGAAAATGCACGGTCGGGAACTGCGATCTGAATCTCTCTGCTGAAATGATCGGACGTTTCCAGAAGGAGATCGATTGGAGTTCCGCGGACGCCGGATCGCACGCTGCCAAACTGATCCGCGAAATGCTGGTCGAATATGCCTCGGGATATTTGACCCGCGGTGATCCTGCGTTGGGTGAATATCGAAATCGACGAAAGGCAGTTGATCTTACCGCCTCGCATCGGGCGCTATTGGCGGACTCAACGATCATCAAACAGTTGAGCCCCGAATTTGCTGATTTTCTCGCCCGATTTCCAGCTGGCAGCCTTGCGGGGATCGAGAATAGCCTGCATTGGGCCGTGGTCGATCTGGGATTGAAGCCGAGCATTACTCTCTCGCACTCGGCAGCTTATGTTCAGTTGAGGGGAAAGGAAGAGCAGTTCTTTGTTTCGGCGAAACAAATATATGCAAGCCGCTATCTTGATTCTTCGCTGTCATTTACAGTTCTATTGCGGGTGGAATCGGAAGGCGGCATAGACTCATACGTAGTGTTCCTGGACCGCTCACGCTCGGACGTATTGGACGGTCCGATCGGCAGAGCCGCTCGAGGAGTGACCCAAAGAGAGATCAACGCCAGAATCAAGGCACTGCTCGAGCGTGCCCAGCTAAGGCTTATCGCGGAGTCAAAACCGACAGATCGAGCCGTGGATGAGCCCAGTGAGTCGGAGGCATGGTGGTTTCTAGGTTCAACCTATAGTCTCAGTGTTCTGATAGCGATAGGGATCCTCGTCGTGATAATCGCTCTGGTGTTGAAAAGAAGATCTACGCGGTGAATCGGCGTGGATCGCGTCACGGAGCCTACGCCTGAACTCGAACGACTTCGACGGAGCAGTGGGCTCGAGCCGCGACTGCAGCAGAGGTGCTGCCCAGCAAGAAGCGCTCCATTCTGCCTCCGAGGGCGTTTGCACCTACAAACAGACAGTCAGCATTCCAATGTTCGGCCTCTTCCACCAGAACATCTTTCGGATTTCCCGGGCGAACGTGAAATGTGGCAGGCAACCTTGCCGACTGAAGCTTTTTCAACACGGCCGTTGATAGGCTCTCAATATTTTGGCGTTCTGATTCGTTCATTTCCAGCGGCATGTGATCTATCGGAGGAACGAATCGTTCGATCGCGGATGGAGTAAGATCTTCAACAGCGGCAATAACACGGATCTCGCTCGAATCCGACCAGTGCCGAGCGGCTACGGTGTCGACCGCCGCCTGAGAACCCTTCGAGCCATCGAATCCGATCAGTACGCGCGTCGGTGCATCGTCGACGTCAATCCGTCCTCTGGCAACGCGAACTGAGCAGCGAGCCTCTGTCAATACCTTCTGCGAAATGCTCCCAAGGAAAAATCGGCTTATTGCCGAACGTCCGTGCGAGCCGACCACGATCAAATCGGGCCTGAAGTCATCTGCCCTCGTCAGGATCTCCCACGCCGGCGACCCGTAAGTGGACTCGGATTCAACGTTCCACCTAGGGAACATTCGCTGCAACCGTTTCTTCGCATGATTTGCTAGAGTAGCCGCTTCCGCTACGTCCTTCTTAGCGTCTTGATAGTGTTCTTGAATGGTTTTCTGCGTTTCAGGGTCGAGCCTTATTCCCGTGATCTCGCTCACGTCAGTGTCACCGTTTGGAGGAGGGAGCCACACCTCGGCGACGGACATGATCAATGACTCGCATAACTTGGGCAGGCCAGCCCGCAGCAAGTCGTCCAATGCGGCGTCGGAGCATCTCGAACCATCATAAGCGATCAAAACCTTCATAGTTTTCCTGCCGCCTTCCGATCAATCTGGCGTCTTCCTGGGACACCTCAAGAATCGACCTGCAAGGCTCGTGCCTGAACGAATGGCATATTTGGCAGGAATGCGTTCCGATTCAACGTGGCGATTTTCGCACCATGCGAAAAACGCCACACCGTTGGCCTCCAAATGCGACAAATGGCGTATAATCACAGTGTTTTTACCTTGTCCCCAGACTTATGTCGCCTTTAACCAAGATCCTCATTGTAGACGACGAGCGTTTCATTAGAATGGCGCTCGGCGAAGCCCTGCGATCCTGGGGGTACGAGACTGTTGAGGCCGAAAACGTCGCGTCGGCGATTCGAGTTTTCTCTGAGGACGAGCCTGGGATCGTCCTGCTCGATATCGACCTCCCGGACGGCTCGGGCTTAGACGTATTGAACGAGATAAAAGAGAAAAAGCCCGAGACTATTGTTGTAATGATCACGGGGAATGTTGATATACCGAACGTAATAACAGCACTGCGCGGTGGTACATACGATTTCATTGGAAAGCCGGTCAAGCTTGAAGAACTTCGGGTCACGCTAAGAAATGCGACGGAGACGCAGACGCTGCGGCGAGAGGTAAAGCTGGTTCGGGTGGAACGGGCTCGAGAGTTTAGCTTTTCGGAAATCATCGGAGAATCAGCCACGCTGAAAAAGGCAATTGACCTCGCTCAAAGAGTGGCGGCGTCTGAGGTTCCAACGATCTTATTACACGGCGAAACCGGCACAGGTAAAGATCTATTTGCGAAGGCGATCCATTATGCTTCGGAACGGGCCAATTCGCCCTATCTGGCCATAAACTGTGCCGCCCTTCCCGCAACCCTGATCGAATCCGAGCTTTTTGGTTATGAGAAGGGAGCTTTTACCGACGCTAAACAGCGGAAGGAAGGCTTATTCGAGCAGGCTCAGGGTGGGACGATCTTTCTCGACGAGATAGGCGAGATGGAACTCGCTCTACAGGCTAAGCTCCTCCGGGTGCTGGAGGAGGGGGCGTTTCGCCGGGTCGGTGGGCTGAAGGACATTCCATTGAACGCGAGGATCATTGCCGCTTCGAACAAAGATCTGAAAAAAACGGGCTTGGAAGGTGGATTCCGGCTCGATCTGTACTTCAGGCTGTCGGTGATCCAGATCGATATTCCGCCGCTTCGCGACCGCGGAGAGGACATCGGCCTTCTTGCTCAGCATTACATTGACAAAGCGAACCTAAAACGCCGCGGAACTAAATTGCGAGGGCTTTCGCCCGAAGTCTCGAAGGTGTTTAGCCGCTATCGCTGGACCGGTAATGTTAGAGAACTTCGGAATGTTATCGAGCGCTCATCGATTCTGGAAGACGGTGACATGGTCACGACCGCGTATCTACCCGTCGACCTAACCGAGCCCTTATCGGCTGGAAGCACCGAGAATCCGGCTGGGATCACTCTTCCGCCAAATGGCGTTTCTCTGGAAAGCGTGGAATTTGAGCTTGCCCGGCAGGCAATGGTACGGTCGGGCGGAAACCTGACCCACGCCGCAAAGCTTCTCGACATTTCCCGAGATCAACTGCGTTATAAACTTAAGAAATCCGGTGAATATAGCTCATTGTCCGCTGATTAAATATGGTGACCGGCAAGACAGCTCGACTACCCGAGGAAGGATCTGCAAGCAGCGGCCTTCCGAAAGAACTTGCCGACCTTAAATTTGCACTCGATCAAGCCGCAATTGTCGCTACGACGGATCAACGCGGGCAGATCACCTACGTCAACGACAAGTTCTGCGATATCTCCAAATACAGCCGTGCGGAATTGCTGGGCAAGGATCACCGATTGATCAATTCCGGATATCACGCAAAGGAATTCATCAGGAATATCTGGACGACCATTGCGACCGGGAAAGTATGGCGCGGTGAGCTTCGCAACAGAGCAAAAGACGGAGCGATATACTGGGTCGATACTACTATCGTTCCCTATGTTGACGAACATGGTAAGCCGTTCCAGTATACGGCGATCCGATACGACATTACTGAGCGCAAGTTGGCGGAAGAACGGATCCGTCAACAGGCGTCGCTCCTGGACAAGGCACAGGATGCAATTCTCGTCTGCGATCTGAACTATCAGATCCTGTTTTGGAACAAAGGAGCGGAGAAGATCTATGGCTGGGAGGTCGGCGAGGTTCTCGGCCGAAACATCGACAACGTAATTTTGAGCGGTGACGGTCCTCAGGCAAAACAGGCACAGATCGCCCTGGAAGACGGGGACGAGTGGAACTCAGAGGCGCGCCATACGACGAAGAGTGGAGAGACGATCAATGTTGTCAGCCGCTGGACATTGGTCCGCAATGATCGGGATCAGCCCGACTATATCCTTATCACGAATACAGATGTCACGGAACAGCGACGAAGTGAGGAGCATCTGCTCCGAGCCCAGCGAATGGAATCTATCGGTACTCTCGCTGGAGGGATCGCTCATGACCTGAACAATATCCTCTCTCCCATTTTAATGGCCGTGGAGATGCTTCAGATCGAGGATCTCAACGACGACATGAAGCGGTGGACGGCGATGATCGGCGAAAATGCGGAACGCGGGGCGGACCTGGTAAAGCAAGTACTGACCTTTGCTCGCGGAATGGAAGGTGATCGCGTCTCGGTTCAGGTAAAGCACCTGGTCAAGGACCTTATCAGCGTCTTGACGGAGACCCTGCCTAAGGCGATCCACATCAAATACGACATAGCCCCGGAATTGTGGTTCATCTCTGCAGACCCGACCCAGATCCATCAGGTTATGATGAATATGTGCATCAACGCTCGGGATGCGATGTTGTCCGGCGGCACTCTGAAGATCACCGCGCAGAATGCCGAGATCGACGAGAATTATTCTCGGATGAATCCGGAGGCGGCGCCGGGAGCATACGTTCTACTGGTGATCGAGGACTCAGGTGTCGGAATGACACCCGAGGTAGTGAAACGGATCTTTGATCCATTCTTCACGACCAAAGAAGTTGGAAAAGGTACGGGACTCGGACTTTCGACGGCGCTCACTATCATCAAAAGCCATGGCGGATTTACTAATGTTAACAGTGAACCGGGGAAGGGTACCCGGTTTTCGATATATCTTCCGGCGGCAGACCAAAGAATTGAAACGGAGAGGCTTGAGAAAGCGACGAAGTACATCCCGGGAAGAGGTGAACTTGTGCTCGTCGTCGATGACGAGGCCAATATTCGGGAGATCACCAGAGCGACACTGGAGAAATTCGGCTACCGAGTCCTGACGGCGAATGACGGCACGGATGCGATCGGCATTTTCGCTCAATATTCGAGCGAGATCGCGGTCGTTATTACCGATATGGCCATGCCGTTTCTAGACGGCCCCGGCACGGTCCGCGCGATCAAGAGCATCGAGCCCCGAATGAAGTTCATCGCGATGAGCGGCCTGCAGAGCTCGGAGCAAACAGCCGAACTTCAGGAACTTGGCGTAAATACCCTTCTGACAAAGCCTTTTACCGCCGAAAAGTTGCTTGCTTCCCTTGCTGCCTTGATACCAGCCGAGTAAGCCTTGGGCCCGGCCTTGACGAGGAACTTAATGTGGCTCGGTCTTTACCTTTCCCTTAAAAGTCCGGAAGAGAAATACAAAATAGCCCATCGCGAGCACAATACCTATGCTCCACCAGATCAATCCGACGCTGAGGCCATATCCGCCAGCGGCCGAATTGTATATCGTAAGGCTATTGGCCGGGTCTATGGCTGGAAGGATGACAGGGAATAGGGCCACTACCGCTCCGACGAGCATAAGGGCCAGGTAAGACGACGAAGCTATGAATGCGCCCTTGTCGTTTCCCTTTAAATTGAAGTACTTGATGAATATAAGCGACCCGATCACCGCTACGGGAATAAGCCAAGTAAAGGGGTAGTTCTCGTAGTTTGCGAGTATTCCGTCACGAAGATTCATAACAGCAGCCAAACTCAATGCAGTCAGAGCGACAAGAGCGTACCAACCGAGACTAACTAGTCTTCTAGCGCGAAGATTTATTTCTCCTTCGGTCTTCACCGCTAAATAATTCGCTCCGTGAATTGCGAGTGCGACGAGAGCGACCACACCTGATAGAACGGTAAACCAATCCAGGATGCCGGTGTTGCCGCTGGTCGTGAAGTCGGTCCAGAGCGGTTCGAAGAAATAGCCTTCTGCATTCAGCGGAACGCCGCGGACCACATTGCCCAACGCGGCTCCGAAGAATATAGCGAGCAATATACTTGAAAGACTGAACACGAAATCCCAGAAGCTATGCCACATGGAATTGTCTAGTTGATGCCTCAGTTCGATGCCTGCAGCCCTCATGATCAGAAGCCACAGCACCATTATCAATGGCAGATAGAAACCACTGAAGCCTGCGGCATAAAGCGGCGGAAAGGCGAAATAGAGCGTGCCGCCGGTAGCGAGAAGCCAAACCTCGTTTCCATCCCAAACCGGGCCAACTGCGGCAATTACGGTTTCCCTTTCTTTAGCATTGCGGCCAACAAAATAGTGAACGATACCGGCACCGATATCGAAGCCATCAAGGACCACATAGCATGTCAGCATAACCGCGACGATCCAGAACCAAATAACTTCCATTGTTCCTCCCCCAGTAACCGTTGCCTAGGCGGCATCCGCATGTTCAAGTTTCGGCAGCTGTCCCAACTCGTCCGCACCGTGCTCGATCCTCCGGAGCATCAGAAATATGTAAAGCAGCGAGAGTACTGTATACATGCCGAAGAAACCGAGTAGTGTAAATAGCACATTTCCGGACGAAACCATGGGCGAGGCTCCGTGTTCAGTTCGAAAAAGCCCGTAAACCAGCCAAGGCTGACGGCCGAGTTCGGATGTCATCCAGCCTGCGGTATTCGCAATGAACGGAAGCGGAAAGCTGAGCATGATCGCCCACATTAGCCAGTTCCAGTTGTATAGCCTATCCCGCCACAACGCGATCGCCGCCAGCAGCATTATGCCGATAAAGATCGTGCCGAGACCGACCATTATATGAAAACTGTAGTAAAGCAGAGGAATATTGTCGGGATGCTGATCCTTGGGAAATGCGTCAAGGCCCTTGACGTGTGCATCCCACCGCTGATAGGTAATGAAACTGAGGGCGTTGGGAATAATGATCGCGTTGTCGAGTTGCTGCTTCTCCATGTCCGGCTGTCCGATTATCGCAATGCCGGCACCGCGCTCGCTTTTGAACAATCCTTCCATTGCCGCAAGCGTCACGGGTTGATGCTCTGCGACCATTCGACCCTGCAGATCTCCTGACGGAAAAAGCATCCAAATGCTGCCGAGGCAGCCGGCGATCACACCAACCTTAAGAAACATCTTCCCAAACTCGATCTGCTTTTTTGAAAGTACATAGAAGGCCCCGAGCGCAGCCATTGCAAACGAGCCGGTTACGAACGCTCCGCCCATGTTGTGCAGATATTGATAAAAGGCCCACTCATTAAGGACTAGCGACCAGAAGCTGGTCAGGTGGACCGAACCATCTGCCGCGACCTCATAACCGACTGGATGCTGCATCCAGGCATTCGTCGCGATGATGAACCAGCCCGAGAGCCAGGTGCCGACGAAGATCAGAAAGGCCGAAAGCCAGTGAAGCTTGGGCCCTAAGCTCTTCTCGCCGAACAGGAACAGGCCAATAAAGGATGATTCGAGAAAGAACGCAAATGTTCCTTCCATTGCGAGAGTTTGGCCGATCACGCCGCCCGCGAACTTGGAGAAGGCCGCCCAGTTAGTACCGAACTGAAACTCCATCGGGATCCCCGTAACCACGCCAAATAGAAATGTGATACCGAAGATCTTTCCCCAAAAACGAGCTGCCTCGTTCCATTTCTCATCCTTTTTCCAGATCGCTAATGTCTTGAAAAGAACGAGTAACGGAGCAAGCCCCATCGTCAATTGCGGGAACAGGTAATGATAGGTAATGGTAAAGGCGAACTGAATGCGATCGAGTGTTAGAGCTTCCATATTTTTCAAAAGTGGCCTTCCGCATGACACATCCAGGCCCTGGATCATTCGCTAACCCCTTTTAATATGTTTCCCGCCAGATAAGCAAGTGTGGCTGCGATTCCCCCGATCAGTAAGGTGACTGCTCCTGACCGATACCAAGGAGCTGTTGACCAACAAGCCTTCGCGGAACCGATCAAGAAGAAAACCAGGCCGGTCAGCACGGTGGAAATGGTAAACGCCTGATCCATGCCAAAGACAAAGGGAGCGAGCGGCACAGAACCGCAGATGGCAAATGCCGAAAACGTGCTGAGTGCGGCCACCCATTCGGAGCGAACTTCGCGCGGAAGGCCGTACTCCTCCGTCAGCATAGTTTCGATCCAGCGTTCGCGGTCTGACGTAATGATCGTAACGATCTTCTCCAGGTCGTTACCGTCGAATCCTTTCGCGGCATAGATCTGCCGAACCTCTTCACGCTCTCCTTCGGGTTCCAGGCTGATATGTCTCGCTTCGAGCAGCGATAGGCGGTCCTGGTCGTCGCGCTCGGCCCGAGTGCCGAGGAAATTTGAGGCGGCCATTGAGAAACCGTCCGCGATCAAATTTGCTCCGCCGAGGATCAGAACAACTCGCGGCGACAGGCTTGCCCCGATAGTTCCCGCAACGACGGCGAATGTCGTTACGGCACCGTCAATCCCGCCGTAGACAAAGTCGCGGAGGTAATTGTGCCTACTCCCGCGAGCCAGCCTTTCGGCGATCGCTTCCGGGGAATGTTCGTGCTCAAGCATTAGCTTCGTCAGGATTCAGATACGATCCATCGCGGACCTAGATCTCGTCCACAAGTTTCGCCATTATCCAAGGTGCAAATAACATCGCAAGTAGGCCAAACAACATCAGGCCGCCATTGGCCACGTCATAGTCGGAAGATATCCGTTCCCACGACAGGCTCATCACATATCTGCCAAGCAAGATCTCAAATCCAACCGTCAATACGACCCACATCAGCCCGATCAGCAGAAACTGACGTCCCGAGTTACCCTTCAGCCATCGCACGAACATAAACGTGATCGCGAGGATCATCGCGGTTCCGATCACAACGCCGATCTGCCTGGCCGACAAGTCGCCGATCAAAGGTTCGAGCAACATCGTGCGGAGAACTCCATGAACGGATTCGGCAAGGATAATTAAGAACCAAACGATCAGCCCTCTTCTCAATAGACCTGAAAGATCCTTTGTCATGATTCACTGTCCAGGATGCTGATCGGACTTCCGTGGCGATACGTGGCAAATGTCGTACCCGGGATTTTGGCGGTCCGTTGACCTGGAAAAGTACGGAGATTATTCTTGTCAGGGCATCACAAATACGTCCCAAACCTGAACACCCCGCGAGAATGTTCGCGGCCGACCTCGTAATTCTTCGCACGAAATACTTGCCCGGCCCGGCGAGCGGCGTTAGCCTTATTGCGAATTTGCGTCCCTTGTCGGTTTACGAGGGCTGCCGGAACGGCGATAAGGAGGCACGCGCCTTGCACATTCAAGGGTGACTTCTTATTTCGGAGTCAAGCACTGGTCGGATATTTTAAGGGAAGGCAAAACCAATGATAGAAGTTCATGAAATGTCGGGAGCAGAGATCGAAGAAATGCTCGGGCGGATCGGTTACGGCCATCTTGCTTGCGCTCGCAACAATCAGCCTTATGTTGTGCCGATACATTATGTGTATGAAAAGCCGGACATATTCGTGTATACGACCGAAGGGTTGAAGACAGAGATCATCGATGAGAATCCCCAGATCTGCCTCCAGTTGGAAGAACTGGTCGATGACACTGACTGGCAGAGTGTTGTGATCAATGGCGAAGCTGAACGGCTGGTCGATCGCGAAAAGAAGGAAGACGTACTGAAAAAGGTTCTTTCGCGAAACCCGACGCTGACGCCGGCCATAAGCATTCGATGGGTAAATGACTGGATCCGCGAGAACAAAGAAGTGATCTTTCGGATCAAGCCAACCACTATGACAGGAAGATCGGCGGTTAAGGTAAGGATAAGCGCCGCGGTTGTTCAACCTGGAGTTGTGCGAAGGTCGCAGATCTTATGAAATGACGCGTTTGATACGACTTGTAACTGCTCTCACCTTACTGATCGTAGTTCCGCACCTTTTGATCGAATCCGAGATCTATGCCCGCATAGTTTCGATCTTGGGTGTCTGTCTTTTCCTATGGATCAGCGAGATCGTCCCTCCATTCGTTCCTACATTGCTTTTGTTGGCCATCGTACCTCTGCTCCTTGCTCCTCTTGACTCCAAGTACGCGTTGCCAAATGTCTTATCGTGGGCCGTTGATCCGGTGATGGCCCTATTCTTCGGCGGGTTCGTGCTTGGCGTCGCGACCGAAAAGACCGGATTGGACAAACATATTACTCAATTGGCCTTTCGGTCTTCCGGGGCATCGTTCCACAGGTTCTTACTCTTTACTATTCTGATCACGGCATTCCTTTCGATGTGGATGTCGAATATTGCGGCAGCTGCCCTTGTATTCGCCGGCCTGAAGCCAATTCTCGAAAAGTACGAGGACGGCCACATCCTCCGCCGGATCCTCTTGATAGGCGTTGCACTAGGAGCGGACTTTGGCGGAATTGCGACGCCGATCGGAACCGGGCCGAATGCCATTGCTATCGCCTCGATCTCGGAAACCCAGCCCGTCTCCTTTGTTAGCTGGATGGCCTTTGCCTTTCCGCTGACCGTTGGAATGCTGTTCGCCAGCTTCCTGCTCCTTGCCTGGCGGGTCCGCGATCGCGATGGCGAATGGGCCCTTGCGGAACTCCCGATGGACACTGCGTCTGACGAACCCACATCAAGCAACTCGCGCCGTCTTGGGTTCCTGACCATTCTGATCTCCACTATCGGCCTCTGGCTGACTGAACCGCTGCACAACATTCCCGCTGCTGTAATTGCCCTCGGGTCGGCCGCAGTCCTCTTTCTCTCGAGTATTTTGGCTAAGAAGGACCTGCTCCGGATCGACTGGTCAACTCTGATCCTGATCGCCGGCGGGATCACGCTCGGCAGGCTTCTAGAGCAGTCTGCTATCGTCAAAGTATTTGCCGAAAGCCTTCCTTTGACGGATCTAAACCCGACGTTTGGATTATTTCTGCTGTGTTTGGCCAGTGCCGTGTTATCGGCCCTGATGAGCAATACTGCGACCGCGGTATTGCTCATTCCGTTAGCGGCGGCATTGATACCGTCACCATCGACAGCGATCCTGATCGCTATATCGGCCTCGTTCGGTGTTCCTCTTCTGATCAGCACGCCGCCAAATGCAATGGCTTTCGGCCAAGGCGGACTGAAATTCACCGACCTGTTCTGGCCGGGACTGATCCTTATGGTTCTGGGCTGCCTCGTCGTGAGCCTTACCGGAAAAGCGGTCCTGAACTTTGTCGGGATTCCGTAGTCCTCATTTCCAGCATTGTTCCGCCGAATTGAAAAAAGCCGCGAAGAATGCGGCTCCCGGTCACTTACTAAAATGGTGCCGTCTACAAGATTTGAACTTGTGACCTATCGCGTGTGAAGCGAGTGCTCTACCACTGAGCTAAGACGGCCGCTGGATGTGCTAGATAGATGGGTCGTTCTCGCTGGCCTTTTCGCCTTCTTTTGCCTTGATCGAGCCTATTGCCGAACTGGTAAAGAAGAAGCGCGTTCCTGTGGCGGTGATCCCGGTCGGAACCTGAGGGTCGGCCCAGACCTTGAATGAAGCCGGTGCTGAACTCGAAGGGTCTACGATCTCAAGAGTGAAGACGTAGCCGTTAACGACAGGCGCGTCGCCGGCATACTGGGCATCAAGCGTGCCAGCGGCGATCAACTGGTCAAAGGTCGCAAACTTTCCTCGGTTACGCGAGGCGTATTGTGCCTGAAACATCCGAACACGGTCGAGAACCTGCGTAGCGGCCGTTTCATTGCCCGACCGGATCATTGCACCCCAGGCGATACTGCCGACGCCGATGAGAAGGCCGATAATAGCGATGACGATCATCAACTCGATCAGGTTAAAACCTCGCTGATCCTTAAAACGATTACGTAAATTCATATGTTTATGGCGAAAAACTCCTGACGGTATACTCACGCCCTCAGTTAGATGAAGTTTCAAAATTTTAGTTGGTTTTGGCTCCAATTTGCAAATTCTGCCGAAAAACAACCCGACGGGGAACTTTTCGCATTTTACGGTGTTTATACAAACATGGAATGCTGCTTTCGTTCCTAACCTTTTGTTTTGCAAAGTTTTTGATGCGGGCGGCATCAATTATCCTGTAAAATATTTATGGACGCTCAAGGTCCGACCCGCACTCAATGAGAGATTGGATCGTCAACGAAACCCGAGTACAAACCGAGGAGTTAGTGCTGCCGTTCGATGCTGCCGGCAAGATCGCCGAGCTGCAATCCGCGGTCGAAGGCGTGATCCGCGGTAAGTCTGAGACGGTCAAGTATGCATTGGTCGCGCTCTTTGCCAAGGGACATTTGCTTATCGAAGACGTGCCGGGCATCGGTAAAACTACGCTTTCAAACGCTTTAGCACGTGCCTTGGACCTTTCGATCCACCGCATACAGTTCACATCGGACCTACTTCCATCGGACGTTATCGGCCTTTCTATTTTTGACCAGCACACCCGCGACTTTGCGTGGAAACCAGGCCCGATCTTCTCAAATGTGGTGATCGCGGACGAGATCAACCGTGCTACTCCGAAAACCCAGTCTGCTCTGCTTGAAGCAATGGCCGAAGAGCAGGTGACGGTCGAGGGCATTTCACGCGGCCTGCCACTGCCCTTTATGGTCGTGGCGACACAGAATCCGTCAGAACATCACGGCACCTATCCATTGCCCGAATCGCAGCTTGACCGCTTTATGCTCCGGCTCCACATGGGTTATCCCAACCTTGACGACGAGCGGAAAATGCTTTTTGACCGGGCTGAAATGAACCCTCTCGACCTAGTTCGGCCTGTGATGACCGGCGACGACGTCATGGAACTTCAGAAGTTGGCGTCGCGGGTTCGCTTCGACATTTCGCTGGTCGATTATCTGCTCGATATCGTCGCAGCCACCCGGGCGTCGGATAATTTGGAACTGGGTGTGAGCCCTCGCGGCTCGCTCGCTCTTTACCGCTCGGCCCAAGCTCTTGCGCTGATCGAAGGCCGCGATTTCTGTATAGCCGACGACATCAAACGCCTTGTCATACCGTGTTTTGCCCACCGCGTGATCATCAACTCCCGCTCCGCCGGCCTGAAGAACAAGACCCGCGAGGCAGAGCAGATATTGAACGAGGTTTTGCAGAAAGTGACGGTTCCGATCTAGAGAGCCTACCGTCCCAGAGTGTCCCAAAGTGGGACGGGGTAAATCACTGATAAGACTGGGCTTAACTCCGAAAGCGTCCCAAAGTTCCGGTAAGTGCACCGAGTGGGACGCTTTTTGTTGTAAGTTGCTGCCCTAATTAGGTTTACGCTATCTACAGTGTCCCACTCTCTTCCATTACCGAAACAGTGCGCAACTGTGTCTACACTAATATGAACTCGGAAGCAATTACACCTCTTTTTTCAAAGATCAAACACTTCTGGAATTATACCGACGTTGCGTGAATGTGTCAACATATCATCAATGCAACAGAAGTCCGAATCATCATCGATTTGCAAACTTCCGTATCGCGGTATACTAGTGAGCCAAGCCCTTAACGGTAGACTCGTGGAGGATATCAGTCTCAATCCACGGATCTGTTTGCGATATGAACCTAGGAAGTTTGACCCAGCTTTTCAGCCTCCGCGACATTAAGGGCGCGGTGCTTGGGTTGTTGGTGATCTTTGGCGGGATCGGCCTGTCGGTGTTGACGGCGTATGCTCATTTTAATGGGAATACGCGGTTGGCGGGTATCTCGGCGGGTGCGTCGCTGGTGTTTGTTCTGTTGATACTGATATTTGTCGTCCCGCCGCTTGCCCGCAATGCGAGCAGGGAAGCTTCGCAAATGAACCTGCCGTTCGAGTTTACGGCGGGCGGTGCGGTGATGCTGGGGCTGTTGATGATCGTCGGTTTCTCGGCGTGGAATAGCGGCAACAATCTGCTGTTCCTTGTATTGTCGTTCCTGGTTGCGTCAATGATCGTGGGTTTCTTTGCAGGCAGCCTTTGCCTGAAAAAGCTTGACGTCAAGATGAGGTTTCCCGAAACGATCTTTGCCGAACAGGAAACGCCCATCCTGGTCAGCATTCACAATCGAAAGCGCGTATTTTCGAGCTATTCGGTCGTCGCCGAGGTTCGCGGGCGCGAACGCGAAAAGTCGGTTGTCCTGGACGATCTTAAGAGCATTCTTCCCGCAAGGCTCGCCGAACGCATTGCCCGAGCGCCGATCGTTCGGCGGACGCTGAGCTATTTTGTGCACATCCCGCGAAACCAGTCGGTCGAGAACAAAGGCGGCCACGTCTTTCCATTTCGCGGACGGTTTGTCATCAAGGATTTTGAACTCTCGACAAAATTTCCGTTCGGATTTTTTCGACACCGGCGGCGGCTGGCTGCAAAGGAGACTGAGCTTGTCGTGTTTCCCAAGGTCGAAACGCTTTCGGCCCTGGTGCTAAACGCTCCCTTAGATTCAGGACAACGAATGGCAAACAAGCGCGGTTCGGGCCAGGACCTGCTGTCGATGCGAGAATACCAGCCGAACGACGACCTGCGGCGGATCGACTGGAAAGCGACCGCACGTTCGCGAAACCTGATGGTCCGCGAATTCGCGGCCGAGGACGAACGAAAAGTAACGATCTGGTTCGATACGTGTTTTTCAGACGAGGCTGAGAAAAAACTGAGCTTGCGCGAAAAGATCGAGGCGGAGAATGCGGGGAAGCTGGCAAGATCGCCAAGGTTTGAGTCGGCCGTCAGCCAAACAGCCGCCCTGGTTTCACATTTTTGCAATACCGAAGCTGAGGTACAGCTAATTACGCTTGATTCGGTTGGAGAATTTGGCTTTGGAAGCCGCCATCTGGTCGAATGTCTTCGCCGCTTAGCGGTCATCGAACCCATCACTGAGCGGTCGACGCCGGAGTTTATCGATTCAACCTTTGACGATCGGCCAGAAAGCCACCTTATCATTGTGACCGCCGATCGTGGTCAGCCCATTCGCCTTGGACTAATGACAGAAGCCCTGATCGTTAATTATTGATCCAACTTGATGGCGAGGTTACGGGAGACCCCTGATCGCCTACTTTACACGGTCGTCGGGAAGAACTGGCACATTATCCGGAACTGCGTTCAGAACTTTATCGAACGCGGCTCGGGTATCGCGCTTCAGCGCTCTTTGTTTAACCTTTTCGAGGATGTCTATCTGCGACATTTTTTCGGCTGCATCAACCAACAGGTCGGCGATCGACACGTCAAGCTCTTGGGCAAGCTGCTCAAGTCTTTCCTGGAGAGACGATGGCAATTCAACGGTAACGATGCTCATACTTATTTTATCCGTTCGAGAAAGTTACTTGGCGTAATAGCTTCAATTCCGAACAGCTCAATATTATCAAAATCTTTTATGTCCCGGGTCGCAGGATGGGCGAGGTCGAAAACAACCTTCATAGCAGGAAGACGTGCCCTCTAAGACGCGATATTAGGCTAGCAGAAAGTTCTGTTTTATGCTCTCTATTGCAGCGACGATCTATTCTTTGTGCCTATAAAACCATCGGTTAGTTGAGTAAGATCATGCCAGAAAAACACTATCGAAACTGCAACCTTTGCGAGGCGATCTGCGGGATCGAGATCACGCATAAGGATGGGAAGATACTTTCTATTGTCGGCGACAAGCTCGACCCGTTTTCGCGTGGGCATATTTGTCCGAAGGCTTTGGCGTTGAAGGACATTTACGAAGATGCGAATCGTCTGCGGCGACCGCTAAAGCGGACCGAGTTGGGATGGCAGGAGATAACTTGGGACGAGGCATTTGATGAAGTCGCCGGTCGGCTGCTCGACGTGCAAGAACGGTTCGGACGGGATTCGGTTGCGGTCTATCAGGGGAATCCGTCCGTTCACAATCTTGGGACGATGCTGAACGGCCGCGAACTTCTCAAAGCCTTAAAGACGAAAAATAGTTATTCGGCGACATCGGTCGATCAGCTTCCGCATCATTTTGCGAGTTGGGCAATGTTTGGCCATCCATTTCTAATACCAGTGCCGGACATAGACCGGACGAAATATTTTCTGATCCTTGGCGCGAACCCGCTGGCCTCGAACGGAAGCTTGATGACCGCGCCGGATGTCATAAACCGAATGGACGCTATCAAAAAGCGGGGCGGCAAGATCGTGCTGATAGATCCGCGACGGACCGAGACGACGCGTGTTGCCGACGAGCACTTTTTTATCAAGCCCGCTACGGATGCGTATTTACTTTTGTCGATAGTGAATACGCTGTTTGCCGAAGGCCTGGTCGAAGCCGGAAGACTTGAGGAATTTAGCGACGGGATCGAAACGCTCCGAACGGTGTCGAGCGAATTCACACCTAAAATGGCGGAGGGACTGACCGGCATTTCGGCCGCAGATATCAGGCGCTTAACTCGTGAATTTGCCGCCGCGGAAAGTGCGGTCTGTTATGGTAGGATCGGGCTTTCCACGCAGAAATTCGGCGGGCTGTGTCAGTGGCTGATCAATGCGATCAACATCTTGACGGGAAATTTCGATCGTGCGGGTGGAGCGATGTTTACGGCACCGGCGTTTGATCTGCTTCAAGCGGCAAAAGGTGGCGACATCTATAACCGCTGGCAAAGCCGCGTCCGAAAACTGCCGGAATTTATGGGCGAGCTGCCGGTCGCGGCACTGGCGGAGGAGATGCTGACCGAAGGTGACGGACAGGTCAAGGCTCTGGTCACAAGCTGCGGCAATCCGGTCCTGTCCACGCCGAACGGTGGACAGCTTGATAAGGCTTTGGATGGTCTCGATTTCGTGGTGTCGATCGACATTTACCTCAATGAGACGACCCGGCACGCCGACATCATCCTGCCGTCCGCGACCAATTTGGAAAGCTCACATTACGATGTGATCTTCAATACTTTTGCCGTCAGAAACACAGCGAAATACTCCGGCCCGCTGTTCGAGAAATCGGACGAAGCACGTTATGACTGGGAGATCTTTCAGGAACTTGTACACCGACTGCGAGGCAATGACGGGCAGTTCGTACCCGAAAAGCCGGAGGCGAAACTAGGGCTCGCTCTGGCGTTTGGCAAGCATCGGCTTTCGCTTGATAAGCTGATCGAGAACCCGCACGGCATCGACCTCGGCGAACTTCAGCCGTGCTTTCCCGAACGGTTGCTGACGGCGGACAAACGGATCAATATAGCTCCGGACATTCTCGTGCAGGACGTTGAGCGGCTGAGAAAAGAGATCGAGCTAGAGGCGAATGAGGAATTTCCGTTCAGCCTGATCGGGCGGCGTCACCTTCGCGATTGCAATTCGTGGATGCACAACAGCGAACTGCTAATGAAGGGCAAGAACCGGTGCACAGTGATGATGAATTCGGCGGACGCAGCGGGGCTGGGCTTAGCGGATGGACGTGCCGTTCGCGTGGTGTCCCGCGTGGGCATGGTCGAGCTGCCGATCGAGATCACCGACAACATCGGCCGCCGAGTCGTTTCGATCCCGCACGGGTACGGGCACGGACGCAAGGGCACGAAACTTGACATCGCCGCCGGCCACGCGGGCGTTTCGATAAATGACCTGACTGATGAAACCGTGCTAGACGATCTAACGGGAAACGCCGCCTTCTCCAGTGTTCGCGTTAAGATCGAAAACCCTTAGTTGGTAAGTCTATTTTCTTCGTTAACTTTGTCTTCACTTGGTGTTCTTTGTGTTAGGAACTTCTTAACACAAAGAACACAAAGGGTTTCACAAAGGCCACAAAAAGGCCGGATACGGAACGGTCACCAGATCGACGGAACGGCCGATTCATCGAATTCGGTCGAACGGCCGTCGGGCAGGATGTGGATGATCGTCTCGACCCCGCGTGCACGCAGCATCGGGGCAAGCATTCCAATTCGATGGCAATTTGCACGCGGCGTTTTGTGTGCCGAAAGCGGGTGCGATTCAGAGCACATCATTACGGTCCGCAGCTCCGACGCGATCTCGATTATGCGGTCGACGCCGCGTGCCAAGTCTTCGGGTTTGGGCTTTGTCTTGCCGCCCGTCTCGGGTAAATGCTCATAGCCAATGCCGTTGTCCTTCAATAATTCCCGCAACACCATTCCATTGAACTGCGGCCACCGCGACCGGGCAACACTCCGCACATCGCACAGGAACTCGATCTCGTTATCACGCAGCAATTCTAGAAAATAATTGAACGCATGCCGGCCGTGGCCTATCGTGTAGATGAGCACGTCAATCCTGAACTACTTTGATGGTCTTAGTTTTGGTCTGCCCGCATATCCCACAACCATCGTCAATTCCTGCGGTAATGGTGTAGGTACCAGGCATCACGCCTTTGAGATCCCAAATCACTCTCGCACCGGTTCCAATGATTCGTCCGCCCGAGACGGTGTAGTTATATGTGACCACGTCTCCTTCGGGGTCCACAGCGGTGGTGGAAACCTCAACGATGAAGTTTTTCCTATCCTCGAAATTTTTCTCGACATTCGACGGAATCCGGATCTCGGACCAGTCCAATTCGACGGCGGTTACATCGGCTGGCTTGTTGTATACCTCCTTGCCCGGTTCAGAGCCCGGCCGACGACACGGTTTGCAGTCCGTCTGATCCCCGAGAGCAAGGCATTCCTGCGCTGGCACCGTCGACACCGGGTAAGTAGCTAGTATAGAAATGAGCATCGCGAATATTAGACGTGTCATAGAGACTCCTCGAGAATTCCACTAGTGATTTTATTTCCGAATTATATATTCGCCGGATGAGCGAAGTCTACGCTTTTTCCGCGCTTGCGGCGATCTCATCTACCGCTGACGGATTCTCCAAAGCCGACAGGTCGCCCGGATCTTCGCCAAGATAAGCTGAGCGGATCACTCGGCGCATTACTTTTGCATTCCGTGTTTTGGGCAGTGCTGAGACGAAGTGGATCTTTGACGGGGCGAGGGGTTTGCCCATGTCGCGGGCGACGAGGGTTTTTA
>JANNNS010000115.1:0-12084 GCA_031398645.1 Acidobacteriota bacterium | reverse complement strand
CTCAGGCACCACCCGTCGTCTGGGGTGGGAATCAACCGCAGGAGATAAACACTCCATTCTCGCAGTTCCCGACGCACGTATCGCCCAATCAGGCTCTCGCGATCGTCTCTATGGGCTTGGGAATCGGAAGCCTTACCATTGGATGGTGCTGTTATTCAGGTTTTCTCCTCGGGCCGGCTGCATTGGTAACGGGGTTTATCGCCCTGTCTCAGATCAAAAAGGATCCGCGGCGGAATGGCGGTAAGGGGTTTGCTATCGCGGGAATAGTCACAGCCGCCGTCTTCCTCGTTCTCTGTTTATTGTTTATACTGGTGTACGGTCTTGCAATGCTCGGCGGAATCTTAGTCGGTTGACCTTGTCATTCTCGACTTATTGCAAGAAATTGATCTTTAGCTGATGCGCGTAACCTTACACGTCGTGGCCGGGCCGCAAACCGGACGCGACTTCACATTTGATCAGCACGATACATTCATGATCGGGCGAAGCGAGGATGCTCAGTTTTGCTTGCCGCACGATCGTTTTTTTTCGCGCCATCACTGCATCCTCGAGATCGCTCCGCCACAGTGTTTTCTCCGCGATCTTAGCTCGACTAACGGAACCTTTGTGAACGGGATCCGTGTCGAGACCGCGCACCTCAAACACGGCGACCGGATTCAGGGTGGCGAAACGGTCTTAGAAGTGGAAGTCGCGGCGGATCAGTCCGAAACGCCTTTTAATCCCTTCGGTACCAATCAGAAGACTGAACCTTCACTTATCACTGTTCTTTGTCTGAACTGCGGCGTTCCATCAAACGCCGAAGCGTCACGGCCTGACGCGAAGCTCTCGTTTGTTTGCGACGATTGTCGCGAAAAGCTAAGGCAGAACCCCCAGCCTATCCCGGGCTATCAGATGATGCGAGTACTGGGCCAGGGCGGAATGGGAAGTGTTATGCTCGCCCGGTCAGAACGTGACGGGCAGGCTGTAGCGATCAAGACCCTGCTTCCTGAAGTTGCGGTCAGCGAGCAGTCGTTGAAGCGCTTTCTTCGCGAGATCGAGGTCGCCTCCTCGCTTCAGCATCAGAACATCGTTAGCTACATCGAGCACGGTACCCACAACGGAATTGTTTATTTGGTAACCGAATATGTCAGCGGGATGGACGCCTCAAAATTGGCAAAGCATCGCGGCGGCAAGCTTAACTTTAAGGAAGTCGCGAAAATAATCGAACAGACGCTCGCTGCCCTCGATTTCGCTCATGGCAAGGGTTTCGTACATCGCGACATAAAAGAGCAGAATATCCTTGTAGACGGAAATTATCCGAATTATTTGGCGAAGCTAACCGACTTCGGCCTGTCGAAAAGCTACAAGCAAACCGGTATGAGCGGCGTAACGATGGTTGGCGATGTCGCGGGTACGATCGCATACATGCCGCCCGAACAGGTTCGTGATTTTAAGGAAGTTCGGCCACCCTCAGATATTTACGCCGTGGGTATGACAGCTTATAGCCTCTTAACCGGAGCTCACGCTCTTGATATCGCGCCTAATGCCGGTATCTCCGAGACGGTCAAAGCGATATTTGAGAAGCCAATAATACCAATTACGAACCGGATCCCGGAAGTTCCACTCAGGGTCGCCGCCGTCTTCGAAACTGCACTAGCCAAACAAACTGAGCTTCGTTGGAGAAGCGCTGGCGAGATGCGGGATGCTCTGATACGGGCTGTTTCTGGCGTCTAACCTGCCCGATCTCAACTTGGTCACCACTTTTTAAATCGTCTTCGTCACCTTGGTTAACGACCTCGGAGCATCTGGGTCCAGCCCTTTTGCTTCTGAGAGGAAGGCAGCGAACATCTGAGCTGGAACCGCGAACGGAATAGGGGTAAGTTTTTCGTCGATCTCGGGAAGGACCAAACTCTGGGATGAAAGTGCGGCTACGTCCGGGTCGTTCGTTATTGAGAGGCAGTCCGCGTGAAGTTCCTTCAATCTACCCAATAGGTCGATGCTGCTCGGCTTTGTAACTCCAGAGGGGCCGAACAGGACGACCGGAAAACGGCGCTCAACTATCGCGAGTGGTCCGTGGAAAAAGTCAGCTGACGAAAAGCGTTCAGCAACCACATAGCAGGTCTCCATTAACTTGAGCGCCAGCTCATATGAATTGCCGTAGTTCATTCCGCGGCCGACTACGACGCAATTCTCCATGAACGCGTATCGCTGGGCGATCTGTTCCACCGCAGGACGAAGTTCAAGTGCTTTCTCGACAAGGTCCGGTATCTGATGATAGGCAAGCCTTTGATCGCCGATCGCCGATGCCAGCATATAGAAATGGAGCATTTGGCCTGTGTACGTCTTGGTCGCTGCGACCGATCGCTCACGTCCCGCGTGGATAAGCAGCGTCTCGTCCGCAAGTCGAGCCATTGACGAGCCGGCCTCGTTGGTAATGCCGATAGTAAACGCTCCATAGTCCTTGGCTCGATCCAGGACCAGATTGATATCGTCACCTTCGCCCGACTGAGAAACCCCTATTACTACGGCACGTTTAAGACGGAGCTTCGCGTTATATAGCGTAAAAACGGATGGAGCAGAGAGGGAAACCGGAATTCCGGTCGTGATCTCAAGTAAATACCGTCCGAACAGTGCGGCGTTGTCCGAACTTCCTCGAGCGACCAGAATTATAAGATCAATGTCCTTTTGGCGAAGAAAGTCGCCGATTCGGGTGATCTTGTCCCGCTCGCCCTCGATCGTCCGTCGAAGAACTTCCGGCTGTTCATGTATCTCATCAAGCATTAACGACATAATATTAAGGTGGTGCCTTAAGATAGGCTTATAAATAGTGTAAATAAATAAGTAAGGCTGCCTATGCGGTAGGCACTCCTCCAGATTCCGAAGAAGGCGACCGATCTTCGCGCATATCAGCTAAGACCGAGTTGATCGACCCGCCGATCAGGATAGCCGTCCCTGCCAGAAACATCCAGAGCATAAGAATGATAACCGCTCCCAATGACCCATACGCCTTATTGTACGTGTTGAAGTACTGCAGATAAACCCGAAACCCAACTGAGAAGATGACCCAAAGAAGGATGGCTACAACCGAACCCGGAGTGATCCAAAACCAGCGAAATTTCTTGTGACACGGAAGCCAGTTGTAAATAACTTCGCTGGCGAAAAGTAGGACGGCCAGCAGCGAAACCCACTGTATGCCCGCAAGCAGCAACGAAGACTCCGTCACAAATCCGGACTTGCTCAGGGCAATTTCAAAGAGCCTCCAGCCAGTCGATACCGTGATAAGTGCGATCGCCAGAAGGATTATGAACAAGAAGGTGAGTACGAGTGACTGAAGTTTTGTATTCCACCACGAACGCGTTTCTTTCAGCTCGTAAACCGCATTTAGGGAATTCCTTAACGTATCGACACCGGCGGACGCCGACCAAAGTGTTATGAAAATTCCGATCGTCAGCTTTCCACCCGAACTGTTCTCGATTATCTCGTCCAGCGTCCGATGGACCAGGTCATAGGCTGACCCCGGCATTATTTGAAATAAATAGCTGTAAAGTTCCTGCTTAAGGCTATCAGTGGTTCCAAGTACAATGCCTGTTAACGTAATGAGAAACAGCAAAAGTGGGAAGAATGCGAACGAGAAGTAGAAGGCGACCTGGGCCGCACGATTAAAGATATCGGTTGAATCGACCTTTGTGTAGAGCTTTAGGAAGAATTCCTTCCATTCCTCTCGTCCAAAGACAGTCATCTATCCCCTTGATCTTTCAAGCAAAGTCATTGCTAGTGCGCTCAAAAGCACACGCACCTCTTCTTCCTCGGTCAACTGCGTCAGTGCCGAAAGTTGAAACTTGCCTTCGAAAAAAGCCGGCTGTTTCTGCAATCTTGCCACCGGCGTTCCATCGCCACGCGAGATTATGTATGACGGATTGAAAAAGTATCCCGTGAACATCCCGACGACTGGAAGTTCTCCGATCAGGGAATCAACGACCTTGACCCAGCCGTTCTCCTCGTTGATCTTCATGACCTGGTTCGAGGATGCGTCAAAGATATCGTAATTTGCTTTCCAGAGAGAACGCATCCCTTGGCGCTTTATCGAGCCAATAAGCCGGCCGGCTGAATCAGTGAAGTTGTACTTCGCTGAAAAATCGAGAACTCGGTCGGCCTTAATATTGTAGAGATGCTGGGTCTGCCCTTCGTCGGCAAAGATGTTAATGTCTTCCTTTAACTTGAACAGCTTTTGCTTGACGTAGCCTGTCAATTGGCCATTGGCGTCGCGTATGTATATTTGACTGGCAATTGCCAGAAGCTTGAACGACAGTTCGATCGGATAGTTCAATTTCGCATCTCCTTTGTCTTACCGATTTATTTCGCGGGCAACTATATTCTAACGCATTAGTGAAATCGGGTGAATTGCATACTATTCTGAGCGGTCCGTCGCTATTCGCGGAACGCGAGCCGAGATGCCGCACGTGACCTCGTACGAAATGGTGCCGAGGCTCGCTGCGATCTCTTCGGCTTTAATGACCAGGCCATTTTGCTCGCCGATCAGTATTACTTCGTCGCCAAGTTTGGCAGGTGGAACATTTGAAAGATCGATCAGGGTCCAATCCATCGAAACACGGCCGACTACCGGAGCAAACGTTCCGTTTACTATAACGTGTCCCTGATTCGAAAGGCCGCGTCGGTAGCCGTCGTGATAACCGACGGGAATTGTGCCGATGACCGAATCCGTCTCGGCTGTAAAGGTTCGCGCGTAACCGAGCGTCGAGCCGGCCGGTACGTTCTTGATCTGAGCAACCTTTGTCTTCAGCGACATTACGGGCCGCAGGTCAGGCTTCTCGATCCCTGCCGGAAGCACGTCACCCCCCAGGCCATATAAAACGCCTCCCAGCCGAACCATATTTCCCCGCGACGCCGGATGGGCAATGGCCCCCGGCGAGTTTGCCATATCAACATATTCCGGGTCGAAACCATGCCGTCGAAAGACGGCAACAGCTTCATTCAATCGCTCGATCTGACACTGAGTAAATGGGTTTTCGCTTAAGTCGTCCGCAGCCGCAAAGTGCGTCATAAGGCCTTGTACCCGGAGTCTTTTCAGCCGTCGAAGCATTTCTGCGAAGGTGCCCGCCTCGCGAAAAGGGATGCCGACACGGCCCATTCCCGTGTCGATCTTTACGTGTATGTCCACGGCTTGTTTGGCGGCCGCATTAAACCTCTCGGCATTCTCAATGCCAAAGATCACCGGGGTTATCTTATGCTCAATTACCAACTCTTCCTGGCCCGGCCAAAACCCGCCAAGGCTTAAGATAGGTTTGGTGATCCCGGCCTGACGCAATTCGACGCCCTCTTCCGGGATCGCTACGCCAAACCAATCGACTCCCTCGCTCTCAAGGCGGACCGAGCAATGGGCCGCCCCGTGGCCATAGGCATTGGCCTTTACGACAGCCATGTATTTCACTTCGTGCCCGACGAAATCCCTGACGGAGCGCAGATTGAAAGCCAAGTGGTCAAGGTTGATCTCGGCTAGAGTCGGACGGGTTAGGGAAAACTGAGACATTATTCGGCTGAGAATTTACTTTAAGTGAGTATTGTCCGCTTAAAGCGATTTCTCAGGGGTCGGCCTCCAGACAGTTAAAGTGAATTCTAGAGCGGGATGTTTCCGTGCTTCTTCCGCGGATTCGTGTCCACCTTGTTTTTTAGAAGTGAAAGTGCTCGTATCAGCTTTGGACGCGTCTGAGCCGGCTCAATTACCTCGTCGATAAAGCCGTGTTCGGCAGCAATGTAAGGATTAGCAAACTTCTCGGTGAATTCATTGACGATCCTTCTACGGTTTTCCTCGGGATTCGTCGTGTCCAGCAGTTCCTTTTTATAGAGTACGCCGACGGCTCCCTCGGCTCCCATTACTGCGATCTCCGCCGTCGGATACGCAAAGTTTATGTCCGTCCGGATGTGCTTTGACGCCATAACGCAATAAGCTCCCCCGTAAGCCTTTCGGGTTATAACCGTGATCTTGGGCACCGTGGCTTCAGCAAAGGCATATAGAAGCTTGGCTCCATGCCGAATAATGCCGAGGTGCTCCTGATCGACTCCCGGCAGAAATCCAGGCACGTCTTCAAAAGTAATGAGTGGGATATTGAAGCAATCACAGAACCGCACAAATCGGGCCGCTTTTACTGAAGCATCAATATCTAGGACGCCCGCAAGAAACGCGGGCTGATTAGCCACGATGCCGACGGAACTGCCGCCCAACCTCGCGAAACCGATAACAATATTTTGAGCATAATGCTCCTGAACCTCAAAGAAATAGTGTTCATCCACAACGTTGTGAATAATGTCGCGAATATCGTATGGCTGATTCGACGATTCGGGCACCATTGAATTCAAGGCAGTATCGGCTCGATCGGATGGGTCCGGCGTCGCAACAAAAGGCGGATCATCAAGGTTGTTTGACGGAATAAAAGAGAGCAGCTCGCGGGTGATCCTGAGGGCATGTTCATCCGAGTCGGCCGCGAAATGTGCGACGCCCGACTTTGCATTGTGCGTCATCGCTCCGCCGAGTTCATCCTTAGTAACTTCCTCATGCGTCACGGTCCTGATGACGTCGGGGCCGGTGATGAACATATACGACGTATCTTTCACCATCACGTTAAAGTCTGTGATAGCCGGTGAATAGACGGCTCCGCCTGCGCAAGGTCCAAGGATGCAGCTGATCTGCGGGATGACGCCGCTCGCCAACGTATTTCGAAGGAAAATGTCTGCGTATCCACCCAAGCTAACAACTCCTTCCTGAATTCGAGCACCGCCTGAATCGTTCAACCCAACCACGGGAGCCCCGGTCTTCATAGCAAGATCCATTATTTTGCAGATCTTTCGGGCGTGCGTTTCGGACAGGGAGCCGCCGAAAACCGTAAAGTCCTGCGCGAAGACGAAGACCTCGCGGCCATCTACTAGCCCGTGTCCCGTTACAACGCCGTCGCCCGGAAACCGCTGGGCATCCAGGCCGAAGTCGGCCGATCGGTGCACGACAAATTTATCGAACTCTTCAAAAGTCCCTTCGTCCAGAAAGAAATCAATTCGTTCCCGCGCCGTCATTTTGCCGGACGCTTTTTGCTTTTCCAGTCGGGCTTTACCGCCGCCTTCCTCTGCCAACAATGATCTTTCCTTTAGGCGTTCTAGTTTATTTTGCACACGTGTTTCGGGTTTCATAAGCGTTACTTGGATTTTAGCCGAATCCTTTCGTTCTGCAACCCCATATCGACGGCCGGGCCTCTCGCTTAAACTGGCTGCATTGATTAAAATGTGGTCGCCATGAAGGAGATAGAGAAGATCACAAGCCGAGACAACGCTCGCCTCGCATATATCAGGAAGGTTCGGACCGGAAAGGTGCCCGAGGCAATATTTCTCGAAGGAGTTCGCCTTGCCGAGGAGGCGATCCGATCCGGCGTAGTTCTGAAAGAGTGTCTGGTAACACCAGAATTTGCCACAAGTGAGCGGGGAACTGAGCTGATCCAAAGACTTAGTTTGACCACTGCAACGATAAGCGAGGTTCCGGCTAGTCTCTTCAAGTCCCTGGCGGATACGATGAATTCGCAAGGGGTGATCATCATCGCCGATCGCCCAACTCCCGATCTTGCGAAGCAAGTTCAGCACGGTGACCTGTTCATCTATCTGCACGAGGTGAACGATCCTTCCAATCTAGGGGCGGTTGCTCGTTCGGCAGAGGCTGCCGGCGTTGCCGGCATCTTTCTCTCTCCCCGATCAGCAGACCCATTCTCGCCAAAGGCCCTGCGTTCGGGTATGGGGTCGAACCTACGGATACATATCTGGCAGGATGCTCCTCTAGCAGAATGTCTTGAATGGGTAAAGGCCAAAGGCGTTCGGGTCGTCGGTGCTGATATAAGCGGGCACTCATACCACTGGACCATCGATTGGACCCAACCTACACTGGTCGTCTTCGGCTCCGAGGCTCATGGTCTTGATGAAGGCGAACTTCAAGTAATGGATGAAGTATTTAGGATTCCGATGAAAAACGGCGTCGAAAGCCTTAATCTGGCGGTTTCCGCGGGTATAGTGCTATTCGAGGCCGTTAGGCAGAGATCGAACCAAAGCTAGCGGACTGGATTGACCGTGTTCGCGGCCGAGTTGGCATTGACATTCGCCGGAGGCGGATTTGCCGCCGCTATCTGCTTAGCGAAACTTTCTCGGGCCTGATCATCATCGACGAGTGCGATTGCCATCGCGATCTCATTCACCATAGTCCGTGCCGTGGAACGATCATCGTAAGACGTTAAGCGAGTTTTTGCTTCTTCAAATGCTCGCTTGGCTTCCACCGGCTTTCCCGTAAGCAACAGAGCACGGCCAAGCCAGAAGTAATCGTCTGCGGTTTGGGTTGTTACTGCGTTGGCGTTCAAGTATTTAGTTGGATCCTCGTCGACCAAGCGACGTGTTTTTTCAAACGCGGTAAGCTCAACATTCTCGCTCTGCTGAGTGGTTATTACCGGTACGTTAGCGACTGGGCGCTGATAGTTATTGAGAAAGTAATAGCCACCAGCAAAGCCTAACGCCGCTCCCACGATAAGAAGGCCGAAAATCGACAACGCCTTTCCGAAGGAACTCCCGCCGGGTGAATCACTTTCATAAGCGGCCGTGTCGTACGACGAAACGGGGCTGGCGACGGGCGCGGAATCTTCGGTCTCGTTAACGACAAAGTCTCTTTCGGCGGCCTCGGTCAAATAGGAATCGTCCTCCTCCGGCGTTGCCCGAGTTGGAGTTTCATCTATCGCCGCAGATCCAAGATCCAGGACGTCGGGGTCGGCAAATTCGTAGCTTTCAGCTTTCACTACCTCATTTTCGGCCAACGGCTCGGTCGTTTCCATTGGCTCGACGTTCCTGATCCCAGCAAGCGTAACTTCTTCGATCTCGTCGTCCTCGGGAGCAACTATTGAAAGCCTTTCGCCCGGAAAATCGACGATAACAGCAGTGAGGTTGTCCTCGGCACCGCGGCTGAAACAGATCTCCTTCATCCGTGAGCAGATATCTTCAGGACCGAAACCTGAATTAAGTAGCGTTTCGATCTCAGCATCGTCAATATGGCGCGTAATGCCGTCAGAGCAAAGAAGAAATGTTGTCGCAGGATGAATAAGGACGCATTTTACATCCGGTTCCACGGTATCTTCGGCACCTAACGCCCGGCTTATAACGTTACGGCTTGGATGGTTTTGCGCTTGCTCGGGCGTCATGCGCCCCGCACGAACTTCTTCCTCAACCACAGAGTGATCATCTGTTTCACGAAACAGTCGGCCATTCGGGTCGACGCGGTAGATTCGGGAATCGCCGACATGAGCGATAGTCGCGATATCGCCAGTTACGTGGAGAGCGACAACAGTGGTCGCCATCGACGAAAGCTGAGGCAAGTCGCGCGACATTTGATAGATGGCCTCGTTGGCCCTGTCCAGAGCGATCCGCATCGTGTCCTCAGGATCAGCGTCACCCATATTGACGAAAGCCTCCCCCAATATTTCGACCGCCATTTGTGAGGCCACTTCGCCCGCCTGGGCTCCGCCCACACCGTCGGCTACGGCAAAAAAACCATGTTGGCGGAGTTCGATGTAAGAATCCTCGTTCTGCGGCCGGCTTTCGTTCAGTCCGCGGTCGCTGACAGATGCCGATGTGAATTCGGTGACGGTTGTCATTGTTCATCCTCCGGCGCGCTCAACCCGAGCATCGCCAGTACACGTAAAGTTATTATTCCGCAACAATTAGGTAAGCGGCATTAGGGTAATGCCTGAACATCATTAACGCTTCGGTCAAGTGCATTTCGATGCGAAAACGCCATTAGCATGCCCAGCATCACAAAGCTGGTAATAAGCGAAAAGCCTCCGTGGCTGACGAACGGCAACGTGATACCCGTCATTGGCAAAGCCCTTGTAATACCGCCTATGTTTACCAACGCTTGAAAACCGATAAAGGCGGACAGCCCGATGCAGCATAATTTGCTGAACATATCGCGCGAATCCAAAGCCGTTCGAACGCCTGCACTTACGAACACGATCAGGGCAAAGGTTAGCAACAAACCGCCGAAAAGTCCAAGTTCTTCGGCCAAAGCGGCGAAGATGTAATCGGAGTCCGCAACAGGTATTAACTCAGGATATCCAAGCCCGAGCCCTCGTCCAGTAGTTCCGCCCGACGCGAGCCCAAATGTCGCTTGCGCCGGCTGAAAAGCAAGTATGTCAAACCATGCGTCAACGTTGATCGTTCGCTGTAGATCGGGGTCTTCCTGAAGCATTTGCGGAAGGTTCGGGTCCTTGTCCACAAGCTTCTGATAATAGTCGTCGTAATCTTCTTTCCACCATGCCGTTTCCGGCGTCGGCGGATTGAAGCCATCCAGCCAAAGATGAAATCGCTGTTGAATGCGGTTTGGCAGTACCGACTTGACCGGATGTGCCAGAGTCGGCAGCAACGGGATCTTCTCTTGCGTTTTTCCAGGTAACGCTCCAACGACGAGAATGCCGAGCACTAGAAGAACGCTTCCGACCAGAACAAACCTTTGCGAGAAGCGTCGGACTGCGATCAGATAGAGCGTGGCGTAAACTCCGCTGAAGACCATCATCTGCCCAAAATCCTTGAGAACAAAGAACGGTACGAACGGCAGAATAGCCATGAAGACAAGCGGAACAACATCCTTCGCCCTTGGCAGGCCCCAATAGGTTTTCGCCAGGTTCTTATAGAGCACGGCGAGGATAGCGGCGAAGCCGATCAGAAATGGGATCTTCGCCGGCTCCCATGGGGTCATGTTACCGATAGACTTTCCCGCTCGAGACGTTATCGCGGCAAGGATCAGCGGAACCAGCGTAAGTAGGACGATAAGAAATCCGTTGTTTTGAAGAAACTCCAACACCCGCTCGTATCTGAGCATTACAAGGACGAAGATCAATCCCGCGATGCCGAGAAGCGGGTTGATCGTACGGCCTGAAAGAAGAACGCCGCTCAAAGTGTCGGGAGCCGGACGCGGAGTCTCAGCTGAAAGGTCAACCGGTGACGGCGGCGTCGGCGGCAGGCCCATCATTTGCTTCTTTTCGGGTGAATAGTTTTCCTGAATGTAATGTAGTTGAAGCGTCTTTATCTTTTGCTGACGAGCTTCTGCTTTATCTCTTCTCGAAGTATATTCCGGGTCGCTGAACAGCCGGTACTGAACGGTAAGTCCAACCGAAAACAACAATACGGCCGTTGTGTACACGGTCCAATTGCCCTGAAACTTGAGAAATCGCTTTAGGAAAACGGGCAGTGCGGCTAGCAGGGAAAGCAATCCCAAATTTCGGATCGCCGTATACCACGAAGTTTCATAGCCCCTGATGAGTCCGCCGTAATAGATGGCATAGTGAGCGATAGCCGCCAGAAAGACGATCAAAATAAGAATGAAAACATGTGACGAAGTGCGGTTCTTCATTTTCGTCTTTTTGGTGTCGGCGTGGATGCCTTCGGCAAATACCTGTCGCCGAGCAATCCCAGCTCTCTTGCCTTCAGAATGACGTCTGCAGCGATCGGGGCGGCAGTGGTTCCGCCGTAACCGCCGCCGATATCTTCGATAACGACAGCGATCGCAAGCGTCGGATTCTCTAACGGAGCGATACAGATGAACCAGCCGTCGGTCCGCCTTCGAAAGACCGGCTCCTCATAATTTACCCATTCTCCAGCTTCGTTCTTCTTCCGTTTCGTGACCATCACCCGCTTTCCGTTTCGATCGTAAGCGGGTACACCATCTTTTTCGGCCGTCCCGGTCTTGCCGCCGGTGATGATCCCCGTGCCGGCGAGCTTGGCTTTGACGCGCCCGCCGGTTCCACCACTCTCTTCAGTCACTGTCGACATGATCTCGCGTACGACTGCCGCTTGCTGTGGTGTCAGTACCTGAGCAAACATCTGCGGCTGGAGATCGGCTTCGATCTTGGGCTTCATCAGCCGGCCCTGAAGGTTGGCGGGTGCGGCCGCTATCAGGGCCATCTGGAATGGTGTCATCTGTCCGGCCATACCCTGACCCATACCTTCCTGCCCGAAATCGAAAAGTGTCAGATTTTTACCGGTAACGATGGTCGAGCGGGCTGGAGCGATCGAGTTTGCGAT
>JANNNS010000094.1:0-2989 GCA_031398645.1 Acidobacteriota bacterium | reverse complement strand
CCGCCAAGACTGACCACTGCACCTGGAAACGAGTCGTCGCTGCGTGAAAGTGTGACAATATCACCACCTGCCGTCACGAACTCTATCGTGGCAACGGACGTGGCGAGACAACCGTTCCCGACGCCCGAACCGTGCGTTGCCGTCGCGCAGGCTCCCGCGACCGTGATATGCGGCAACGACGCCAGATTCGGCAAGCCGTAGCCTTCGTGATGGAGATACTGCGCGAGCGTACCATAGCGAATCCCGGCCTCCACCGTGACGGTACTTTGCTCCCGGTTCAGGGCGATGATTTTGTCGAAGTGTTCCAGAGAGACAAGATCGCCGGTCGTATCGGCAATCTCATTGAACGAGTGGCGTGTGCCAAGTACCTTGACCTTTTCGGAGTGCGCGACCAACTCCCGAAGTTGCTCAAGCGTTTCGGGAGTGTGTTGCCTCACGGCACGGTACGTATAATTTCCCGCCCAGTTCGTGAGATTTTCCATGCTTTAGTATTCGTAGAGGACGAGGACGATACCTGCTACACGATTTATCTTGACACAAGGCAGTTGGCAAACCGACATAGGGCCTATCATAAAACTGAATACAGATTCGATAACAGCATTTATACTTTATTTTTAGATTCTACTTATCTGCCGAACGTCTCCTTGCTATAATGCCTTCGTCGGTCAAAAACGGTTACGATTACGGGGAGCCGATTCCGTTGTCAACTGGGCTTCGCCCAATGATCTCACGCTCTTTTTCGGCAACGCCGAAGAGAGAAAGGAAACCGCTATCATGAAACATTCTCGTTTGTCGCTCAGCGCAAAAATTGCGCGTGTCACCTGCCTCCTCACAGTGGCTGTCATGGGAATTGGTCTCGTCGGTTGTACAAACACATCAACTCCGACAGAAGGTCAACTTCCTACTCCACAACCTACGCCGAATCCTGAACCGGCTCCGTCCCCGCGTCCCACTGCGCCTCCCAAGACAAAGGCACAGTCGGATGCAGAGAGGGAACAGTTCCGAAGTTACTACGCCAGCAACACGGCGGCTCGTCAAACGGCATTGAGTACAATTACACTTGCCGTCAGCACTCAAACTCCCGAAGCATTAGCCAGCACGGTGCGTAACCTGCACGTCGCACCGGAAGAGATCGAAGGCTTCCTACTGGCGTTGACTCCGGCGGAGGAGGCACAACTCTGGGAGACTGCCACGGAAGAAGACCTCGAAGACATTCTCGATGCGATGCCGTCCGAACCTCGCGAGATTTGGCAGACTACTTGGACTACTTGCTCACGTTGGAGCCGACTCCTTCCGTCGAGTAATCCCACACTCCCCGTAATTCTGCCATCCTTCTCCTTTGAAAGAGAAGGATGGTATTTTGGCTTTAACGAATAGGAGTATTTACCCACTATGAATAACCGAAAGCAATCTAAGTTTGGCTTTACCTTAGTCGAGATGCTGGTCGTCGTGGCAATTCTCACCGTTCTACTTGCTGTCCTGCTACCTACCTATTTTGAAAGTCGAGAAAAGGCACGGAGTAATCAATGCCTGTCTAATCTACGTCAATTAGGACAAGCATTGACTATGTATGTACGTGACTATGATGATGCTTACCCGACAATTATTCCTTATATAGAAGACGATAAGACTCCCGGTATTGAGGCAAAAATCACATGGCGTGATTTACTTATGCCTTATCTTAGGAATCCCTTTTTTACTTGCCAAAGTCGTAGTATTCTCAACAGATTAAGTAGAATTGAAAATAATGATGTTATGAGTGGATACGGATATAATGCGAGTTTGAATAATATTGTGCCAATTGATGAAAATGCCAGTCCGATTTTTTACAAATTTGAGGGAAAGATTGAGCCTATAGTTCTCTACCCGTCTCTAACCGTAGCAATCTTTGATGCGCGAACGGGGATCGAAGCCTGCTACTTTCCTGATACGAATCCCAAGTTTGCACGAGGGTGTAAAATGTTTGCTTTCATAGGCTTTGAAGAAGATATTTTGTCCCAAAAAGAAGGTGCGCGACGGCATCAAGGGGGAGCGAACTACGTTTTCCTTGATGGTCATGCCAAGTGGCATACGCCGGAGCAATTCCATCTTGAACCTACTGCTGATGGAGTACGTCCCGGATTTAGTTTATGACGACCTGTAAAGTCTTGGAGTCATGCCCTCGGTGGTCGCAGATAAACAGGGAGTACGACTCATGCCAACCAAAAAGCAATCTAAGTTTGGCTTTACCTTAGTCGAGATGCTGGTCGTCGTAGCGATTCTCACCGTTCTACTTGCGGTGTTGTTACCCACCTATTTTGAAAGTCGGGAGAAGGCAGTCCTAAAGTCGCCCGTTGCTGTCCGATAGATTTGGTAGGGTTATGTTATTTTTCCTGTGACAAAGGCGGGTGTTTGGGGCAGACTGTCTTCATGGTAAGCATCACGATTCACTGCCCCCACTGTGAGCAAGCCGAACCCGAAAAGTAACGCGGTCACGCAGGAGAAACGAGAACTCATCCTGCGACACTTGGAGGAGAGAACCGCGATTCGAGGGATTTGTCGCCCCTTGAAATGTAGCCCTAAAACGATCTATGACACGCTCAAAAAAAGACCGATGCCCTCGCGTATTTTCGCCGCGAAAAACGAACTCGCCCGACCAGAGAAATGACTTGACAGAGAGTGTTCTTCCTGCAAAGTGGGGCGACGCGATAGAGTGTGATGAACGCTAAGTTTTTTCGCGGCGAAAAATACTGCGGACGTTTTTAGGGAACCAGAAGATTCCCGTCTTGATTTGGCTTTCGGTATCGTATAGTCGCAAGCAAGTCGACACGATATTGGATTTGTCCGAAGGGTTGTGGCGAGACGAACCGTGTGGAAGGCGTCAATACGGTTCTTCGTCATCGCGTGAGTTATCTGGTGAGAAAGAGCGAGACGTTTGCTCGGAATGTGGTCTGGTTCGTGCGTCGCTTGTTGTTCTGTTGGGGCACAATCAGCGCATGGCAGAGAGAAT
>JANNNS010000074.1:0-2561 GCA_031398645.1 Acidobacteriota bacterium | reverse complement strand
GACGAAACGCTTCTGGTTCACGCGGTCGGCTCCGGCGTAGGCCTGGCGGCGGTCCAGTTGGCGAAAGCTATGGGAGCAAAGACCATAGGCACTTCGCGAACCGCCGAAAAACTTGAGCGGGCAAAAATGTTCGGTTTGAATGAGGCCATTTTGACCGGCGAGAATGCAGAATTCGCGGGCATTCTTACCTCAAAGAACGGCGGCGGTGTAGATGTGATCCTCGACCTGGTGGGCGGCGGATATTTTAGCGAGAATCTTGAATGTCTTCGCTTAAAAGGCCGCTTGATGCTGGTCGGGCTGACGTCAGGCAATCGGGCGGAGATCGACCTCTCGATGGCCTTGATGAAGCGGCTTCGGATCACCGGGACCACGCTTCGGGGCCGCACTCTCGAAGAAAAGGCCGAGGCTACCCGTAATTTTGCAGAACAGGTCGTCCCGCTCCTTGCCGACGGTACCATCGTGCCCAATCTGGATAAAGTTTTCGCCGTCGACAGGGTAAGAGAGGCACACGAATATCTGGAATCGAACGACAGTTTTGGGAAGGTTGTGCTTGAGTTCTAGGCCTTAACGCGTTGGGCCGTTTCCTGCGTGACAAGACAAAGGCCGGCTATGCGGCGTTCATCGAGTTCGCGCATTTTGGCTGCGGCTTGAGAATAGGTAAGCCTATCGGCTTCGCAGCGTTCGAACGAAATAACGGCCCAACGATTCGAATCAAGTTCCGAAGTACTCATACAATTTGCGCTACAGCGTATACGCGCACTCTAGCACAAAGTTTTCCACATGTGTATATCTTTTCTGTCCGACACGTTTCGCTTGATAGAAGTAGTGTAGCCGCATAATAAGATATGACTTTTGCCAGGACCATTTTCCTAACCGGCTTTCCGGGTTTTATTGCTGAACGGCTTGTCGAACAACTCGCGGCAGCCGACCGGCGAATGGTTCTGCTCGTTCAGCCTCAGTTTATCCAGAAGTCTACGGAAAGCGTGGCAGAGATCGTGAAGCGAACAGGAACGCCTGCCGAGAATTTTTCTCTGATCGAGGGCGATATCACTAGATCCGACCTTGGAATGTCTTTGGCGGACGTCGATATGGTCCGCAATACAGCGACGGATGTTTTCCATCTGGCGGCAATATATGACCTCGCGGTGCCAAAAGAACCGGCATTTCTGGTCAATCTCGAAGGGACCCGGAACGTTAACGAGCTTGCCGCATCGATGCCGAATTTGAAGCGGTACAACTACATTTCGACGTGCTACGTGGCAGGGAAGCGGACGGGACGGATCCGGGAGGACGAACTCGAACACGACGCCGGTTTTCGCAATTTTTACGAAGAATCAAAATATTTGGCCGAACGCGAGGTCGAGAAGCTTAAGGGCCGCATCCCCCTCACGATCTTCCGGCCATCAGTGGTCGTAGGCGATTCGAAGACTGGCGAGACGGTCAAGTACGACGGCATTTATCATTTGATCCAATATCTGCAAATGGCCCCGGGGTTGCTTCGCCTTGTAAATGTTGGGAATAAAGATGTTCGGCTAAATCTGGTTCCGGTAGATTTTGTGGTTGATGGCATTGTCGAGCTTGCGTTTGATGACGAGGCGGAAGGAAAGACGATCGCTCTGGCAGATCCGTCCCCGCTTTCGACCAGCGAGTTGTTCGATCTGGTCGCCGAATACCTTTCCGGCAAGCCGTCCGCCTTCGGTCCACCGTCCGCGCTCGTCGAGAAGGCACTTATGCTGCCCGTGACGCCCCAGTTGACCGGCCTGCCGCATTCCGGCGTTCCGTATTTCTTTCTAGCTCAGACCTACGATACCGAGATCGGCGAAAAGCTATTGAAAAAGCACGGTATCACCTGCCCAAACTTCCGTGACTACGTCGGAAACTTGATGAAGTTCGTCGAGATGCATCCGGAGCTTTGATTTCATCATCCTATCGTTTATGCCGAAAGCAGTCACAAGGCTCTCTCTTTCTCTGATGATCGCGGCCTTGTTCTGCGTCAACTCCTCTGCGCAAAGCGGACGAGTCCAACCGAAACCGACGCCGTCGGAAGCCCCGATCAAAGTCGCAACGGAAGAAATAAAACTCAACGTGCTCGCTTTTGATGAAGATGGGAAGTTTGTTTCTGATGTGGCAGAACAGGACCTGGTAATAACTGAGAACAATATCCTGCATCAGCCAAGCAGTGTCCGGCGCATGCCGGCGAACGTTCTGATCGTAATGGACACCGGCGGTGAGCTGCGTTGGATGAAAAGCCTGGAACAAACGCGAAAAGTAGCGAAAGAGCTGATAAGTTCCTTGAAAGCCGAGGATTCTGTTGCGATCATTCAATATAGCGACAAGGCGGAGATCGTGTCGGAATGGACTGCGGATAAAGGTGAGGCGATGGCTGCCGTCGGGAGAACGAAGTTTGGCCGCCGGTCGGCATTCGTCAAATCGCTGGCGTTGGCGAGAGATTTTTTTGTTAAGAGCGCTGTCGACAATAAGCATCTCGTTCTCATAACCGACGGCACCGACAGTTCCAGCGACTATTCCACTAAGCCCCGCGCGCTTCGCAGCTTGCTGTC
>JANNNS010000343.1:0-17468 GCA_031398645.1 Acidobacteriota bacterium | reverse complement strand
TCAGCCATTTCTCGATACGAGCGCTCCATATCGCTCTCGCGTTCCAAGACATGCGGACGAACCAATTGCTCAATAAATCCACTGATCTTACGCGGACCGATCACCGCATGCAGTCCTTCGTACACATATTCGTCGATTGTTATCGTTAGTTTTTTCTGCATAGTGCTTTTATTATACGTATAGCTATACGTGTAACGCAAGATTTTTGTTTAATCCGAAACATTACACAACCCAATTATCGGCTGATGCAGCATCGTGATCTCAGCCGAGCGGCCCATGTAGCTGCGGGCCATGGCGATGGCTTCGGTTAGGTTGTCGGCGCGTTCCCAGCCGAGCATTTCGGGGACGTGGGCGTTTTCGGCACCGGCGACGATGACCTTGCCGACGTGCTGGCGGCCGTTCTCACCCCAGTACCACATAAAGAACGGATGCGCGCCGTGATAGGCGTTGCCGCGGCGGTACATCTCGACGTAAGCTGGGTTGGTGGCGAATTCGCGTTCGTATTTTTCGCGCAAGTACAACGCATCGCGCGATTCTGGAAGCAGCCGGTGAAAGAACTCTATGTAGGACGGATGAAAATTGTGGTCAAATTCGTCAAAGCATGGGTGCGTAATGATCATCACTCCGCCCTTTCTCAGCAGCGGCTTATTGCGGTACATATTGAAGTGATAACCAAGGGCCATCACCTGAACCAGCAGCGGATTCAGAGCCGAATAAACGTTATACGGCGAAATATCCGGAATGCCCGAGATCAAGATATCGCACTGGCCTTTTACCGGTATCTCATACTGTCGATAGTTAAGTTCCAGGATCTTGTCATGCACCGGTTCCGTTAGGCCCGCGAAACAGCCGATCAACTCATATTGAGCCGGAATGGCGTGCAGCATCTTTCGCCGAGCCGCCCGCGGCATCTTTGAGAACGTCCGCTTCATCGCCTCCCACTTCATCCGGTCCATGAAAGAAAACTCGTCCTCGTTTCGCGTCAGGATATCGTAACCGTCCGAGAACATCTTGTTATTTAGAGCGGTTTCAATATGGAAGACCTTGCAGTTCTCATCGACCAGTTTGCCGAGCCGGATGACTTTGTGATTAAGCTCAGACGCAGGCGGATCCATATACGAATGCGAATCGCGGATCGTCTGCGGTTCATGGTGTGCCCGCAAAGATTCGTAATCGCAAAGCCCGACCGCGACGGATTTATGCCCGCCGTCCATCGGGACGAGATTGATGTTCAGGTAAATGAGCAGATCGCTTTCGATCGCCCGCTTATTCACACGCAGCGGTTCGTTATGACGTGTGTGACCAAGCGTGAGCAGATTGTCGTCGTCCTCGGCGTCGTGGTTGTAGTATCGCTCCGGATAATACTCATCAAAGATCGCCGCGCCAACCATCCGCTTCATTTCCCACGCGGTCATCTTGCGGTGCAGCGAATTCGCGATGATCAGGTGAATATCATCGACGCCGTTCGCGGCGCACATGTCCAGAACGACCTCAAGCATCGTCTGCCGCATGTCCGGGATCGCCATAGGCGGCAGCGGCAGCGAGATGTCGTCCATCGCTATCGTCACCCGCATTCCCGGTTCGAGCAGCGCGTACAGCGGCTCCATTTCGATCGGGTGATTCACCGCATATCGGATCGCTGCCTCGCGATTTGGCAATCCCTTTATCGGCGGATTCGGATAAATAACCCGCGTCCCGACCGGGATGTCCTCAATAATAAAATCCTCGCCATTCGGCATAATGCGCGGAGCTGAGTCTTTGTCGATATACACGATCGATTCGTGCGTTTTGCGTCGTAGTGCTAGTGCCATGATTGCTATTCAAATGCGCCGAGAATAATCGCGTCGATGTTTTCAGGCGTTAGATAGAGCTGCTCCAGGATATCCCTGACTTTTTCCTTGTCTCTTTCTTCCACGGCCTCATCAAAGGCATTCAACAACCCAGAAAGATAAAGCCGCTCATTCACGGTCATGCCGGCAGCTTCTTTTTCGGAGAGCTTATTCACTTAATAATCAGTGCGCTCGTACTCTTGTCCAGTCCCCTCACTGCATCAATGATCGTATCGACCGCCTTCACATAAAACTCCGGCTGGATGTTCGCGAAATCGTCAGTCGGGCGATGATAGTCTTTGTGATCTTCGACGCCGAAATACATGAACGGGATCTTTTCACGGTGAAACGCGTAATGATCCGACTGATTGGTCCAATCGTCGCGGCCGAGTTTCGGGTCGTCATGACCGAGCAGGAGTTTTACGCCGGCCTTTTTCTGCACAGCTTCCAAAGCAGGCTTAAGCTGTGGATAGTGAAACGTGCCGACGGCGTACAACTCACCCTTGTCGTTTCGCGAGATCATATCCATGTTTATGTTCAACATGATCGCGTCCTTCTTGACCGGCAGGTTGTCAACAAAATGCCTGGCACCCTGCAGCCCCTTTTCCTCCGCATCGAACGCGACGAAAATGAGCGAATGGTCAGGCTGGTGTTTCTTAAAATAAGACGCGATCGCGAACAATGCGGCCGTGCCGGATGCATTGTCGTCCGCCCCGTTGTAGATCTCGCCAGCCTTTATCCCATCGTGGTCATAGTGGGCGGTGATCACAATGTACTTGTCGGGAGCCTTCTTGCCTTTGATCAGACCTACAAAATTCACACCCTTTAAGGCGTCGCCGGGCGCACGCAGCTTAATGTCAAATCCCTGTCGAAACGAGGTGCCGAATGGCTGAATGCCCGATTCGCGAAATCGTTTCTCGACATAGTTACGAGCCTTAGACATAACGGGCCTTTCCGCTGCTCTCCCTTCCATATCGTCAGCAGACAAAACCTCAACATCCTTCAAAAGCTTCGCCGCGTCGAACATCGGCGACTTCGGCGTTTCCACGCCTGCGTTTCGCTTTCCGATGCTGGTCTGTGCCCAAACGGATACGCAGAAGATGGTCGCGACAATCAAAAGTTTGTATATTTTTAAGAATGTCATCTGATAGGTCCAAATCTCTGTTTCCTTTGTGTTCTCTGTGGTAAAAATCTGATCACTTACTATTTCAGATCCAAAACCGCCCAGTCATGCTGCCTTGCCGTCTGCTTCAATCTAAAATCGGGACAGACCGCCACTGGATGCCCAACAATGGACAGCATTGGAAGGTCTGAGATCGAGTCCGAGTACGCATAACTTTCTGACAGGTTGATATTTTCCCGTTCAGCATACTCGCGAATCCACTTCGCTTTCGTAGCCGAGGCCATCACCGGCGGCAGCACGCGGCCGGTCGCGTAGCCGTTGACGAACTCTAGACGATTCGCCACAAAATCGTCGATGCCCAGATGCTTCACTAACCGCTCGATCGTAAAATCCAACGCTCCGGTCAAGACCACTTGCCGCTGACCTATCTTCTTGCCCTGCGCTATCAGTTCCGGCGTTCCCGCGAAAACAGCCGGTTTCAGAACCTCTTCGAACAACTCGTCAGAAAAGTATCGAAGCCGATCCTGCGAAAAACCTTCATAACTGCGAAAAAACACTTCGTTAAAGACGTTTCGAGAATAAAGGTCCGTCAAGCCGAAGAACGGCAGTTTTGCCAACGTACCGACCGATTTCTTTGCCGTCTGCCACAACCCTTGCTGCCGCTTGGCGTAGAACCCGAGCGTGTGCACGAGATTTGTGCTCACAAGGGTTCCTTCAAGATCGTAAAAGGCCGCCGCTTGGCCGTTATCATTCATATTGAATTTGTGCTATTTTACCTGCACTTGATGCACTAGCTTTGAAAGTAAAACGATATTATCATGTGCGGACGGTTTTGCTATATGAAACGGCAGAATCTTTACATTTTAATTACAATTGTAATTACATCGTATCTACAACTGGCTTGTACGGAGGGCTCGGCCACGCAAACGCTCGCTCCAAAAGCCTCCTCCGAAGAGATAGCGGCCGCTCGATCGTCCGCAGATGAACTTTTCGCCCAGCGAACCGACCTTGGCAAACTGCGTGAAGCGATCACACTGTTAGAAAGGGTTCGCGATCCTGAAAAGCGCAATTATGAGGTCGAGTTTTCCTTTGCCCGGTACAACTACTTTCTCGGCCGTCATACGAACGACGAAACCGAAGCTGAGAAAGCATTCGCCGCTGGCCGCGACGCAGCAAAGATCGCCGCTAACCTTGAGCCGGGGAAGCCGGAAGGCCATTTCTGGTTCGGAGCAAATCTTGGTGAACTGTGCAAAAAAAGCCCCGTGACGGTCGGCCTTGCTAACGTAGGCGATGTCCGCGAAGCTATGCATAAGGTGATCGAGATCCAACCCGGCTATCAGGGAGCCTCCGCATACGACGTTCTTGCACAAATAGAACTCGCCACCCGCATGAACAGTGGGACCGCCGAAAAGGCTGTCGAATATCTGAACAAGGCGTTAGAGATCGAGAAGGATAATTCAAATATCTACCTACATCTGGCTGAGGCTTACCTTGCCCTCAATAAGGACACTGAAGCAAAGAAAACCCTTGAAACGCTGCTAAAGCTAGAGCCAAATCCTGTGTTTCTGCCTGAGCATAACGAGTCGGTCGACGCTGCTAAAAAATTGCTGGCGACCAAATTTTAGTTGAATCAACTATGCGTCGAGCTATATTCCCCGGTTCATTCGATCCGCTGACAAACGGCCACCTCGACGTGATCAAGCGAAGCTCGCCTTTGTTCGACGAGATCATAGTCGCCGTCCTCAACAACCCCGACAAGAACCCGATGTTCACGGTCGAAGAACGGGTAAAGATGATCAGAGAGATTGCTCCAACGGTCGAGCACGGAAACTGTACGCTTATCGTCGATAGCTTTTCGGGACTGACCGCTGAGTTCGCAAAAAGCCGCGATGCCATAGCCATTGTTCGCGGGATAAGGGCCGTGAGCGATTATGAATACGAGCTGCGAATGGCCTTAATGAATCGGAAGCTTGAACCGACTGTCGAAACGGTCTTTCTGATGGCCGACGAAGAGTATTCCTATGTCTCTTCCACGCTAATGAAACAGGTTTTCCTTCTCGGCGGCCGCGTGGAAGGCCTCATCCCGCCGCTGGTCGAAACCAAAATGGGCGAAAAACAAAGGAAATAGCCCCAGAGAACACCGAGTTCACAGAGAAAGGCCCTTTGTTCATCGCGTCGACCTCATCTTCAATCTGCCTCTGTGTTCTCTGTGAACTCTGTGGCAGAATGCTTTTATGACGTTCCCCGTTTCTGATCACGTAGCAAAAATGAAAGGTTCATCGACGCTGATCGCAGCTCAGGCAGCAGCTGAGATGCGTGCAAATGGCATCGATGTCATCGACCTTTCGGTAGGCGAGCCTGATTTCGACACGCCCGATTTTATTAAGAGATACGCTTGGGAGGGCCTCGAAAAAGGTCTGACGAAATACACGGCAACGGCGGGCACGGCGGAATTCAGGAATGCCGTGATCGACTTTTATGCTAGGCAATTCGGGGCCGATATCAAGCTGAACGAAGTCGCGGCGTCATGCGGCGGAAAGCAGGCATTGTTCAATGCCGCATGTACACTGCTGAATCCGGGCGATGATGTCCTGATCCCCAAGCCGTACTGGGTAACGTTTCCCGAGATAATCACTTTCTGCGGTGCGAACAACGTTTTTATCGATACGGAAGAAACCGATTTCATCCTAACGGCAGATCAGGTCGCTGCGGCGATAACCCAGAAAACAAAGCTGATCATTATCAATTCGCCCAGCAATCCGTCCGGGCGTGTCATTCCACCGCATGAAATGCGGCGGATCGTCGAAGTATGTGCGGCGCGCGGCGTTTATGTGATGACGGACGAATGCTATCTCTTCTTCGCATATGAACCCGCCAAGCCCTTCTCGCTAGCGACACTGCCTACAGAATTGCGTGACTATGTGTGCATTGCGGGCAGTTTTTCAAAGACCTACGCTATGACGGGCTGGCGTGTCGGTTACACCATCGCAAATGCCGATTGGACCAAGGCGATCGTTAAATTGCAGAGCCATTCAGCGACTCACCCAACGTCATTCGCCCAGTACGCATGTGCCAAAGCTCTTCACAACACCGAAGCTTCAATGGCCGCCGTGTCGGCGATGACGAGTGAATACGAACGCCGCCGCGACTGGTTCGTGCCCGCATTGAATCAGATCAATGGATTCAAGTGCGCGATGCCCGAGGGAGCTTTTTACGCGTTTGCCGATGTGCGTGGGACGTTCGGCGACCGCTTCAAGAGCTCTGCGGATGTTGCCGACGCATTACTTCGCAAAGCACATATCGTAGTCACCGACGGCGAAGGTTTCGGCGCGGATGGATTCCTTCGTTTGTCATACGCTACCTCAATGGAAAATCTCGAACTCGCGGTCGAGAAAATGAAGGCGATCTTTGGCGAAAAGCCGGCGCTGACGGCCTAGGTCGTTCAACCGCCAAAAACTAACCTTAGGTCCACAAAATGTCCTCGTAGCTACAGATTTCTAAGCCACGAATGCACGAATTCTTTTAGATTCTCCAACATTCGAGTGCTTTTCTATTCGTGCATTCGTGGCCAAACTTTCGCTCATAGAACTACCCGCCGATAATTTAGCTTCAGCTCGCCAAAGTTCACAACAAGAGCAAGTCTGTTACCCGAAACCTTGAGATAATTGATTGCTTGAGCGATAAATTCATCGGCGATACCTGACTTGCATTTAACTTCAAGGATGATCTGATCGAACACAACAAAATCAGCGAAAAACCGATGTGGAAGTATTGATCCCTTGTAATTTACGACGTATTCTTTCTCCCTCTCATAAAAAACTCCTGCACGTCGAAACTCGTACTCAAGAGCATCTTTGTAGACTATTTCCAGGAAGCCCGGCCCGAGATTGTTATGGACCTCCATACACGTGCCAATAATGCTATAGGCCTCGGCCTTGAGTATTAGCTCCATAGAATTGGCACGCCGGTCTTATCCTCCCGTCATCAACAGCCCGATCTCTTCTACGGAAGTCGTTTTCGGATCGACCTCGCCGACGATCTTGCCTTCGCGGATGATCAACAGCCTGTCGGCTAGGGCCGTAACCTCTTCCAATTCAGCAGAGACCAGCAAGATGGCCCGGCCCTTGTCGCGGAGGGCGATGATCGCTTTGTGAATGAATTCGATCGCCCCGATGTCGACGCCTCGGGTTGGCTGTGAGACGAGCAATAGTTTCGGATCGAGTTCGAATTCACGTCCAATGATCAGTTTTTGCTGATTGCCGCCTGATAATGACTTCGCCTGAAGGTCAGGCATCGCGGGCCGAACGTCGAAGTCCTTGATAATTGTCCGTACGTGTTTATCAACGGCGGCCGAATCGATAAACCCGGCGGTTGCCGCTATCGGCGGCCGATAGTGCACGCCCAAGATCGAGTTCTCGGCCAAGTCGGAATTCAGCAAAAGACCACGTTTATGCCTATCCTCAGGGATGTGGGCAATGCCCAATTCCTTGATCTTTCGAGCGTCGTGGCCGGTCACGTCGCGGCCTTCAAACCGGATCTGTCCGCCTTTTACTTTCGCCAACCCGGCCAGAGCCTCGACCAGTTCCGTCTGTCCGTTTCCTTCGATCCCGGCGATGCCGACGATCTCGCCTTGCCGAACAGTGAATGAAACTCCATCGACCGCGCGTCCGTGTCTCCCGTCGACAACAAGGTCCTTAACTTCCAGCACGGTGTCCAAGGGGCTAGAGTCCGTTTTCTCAACCCGCAGCAGGACATCCCGGCCCACGATCATCCTTGCCAGTTCTTTCGCATTTGTGTCCGCTGTTCTGACATTGCCGACCGTTCGGCCGTCACGCATCACGGTTACCTCGTCCGAAATGGCTAGCACTTCGTCGAGCTTATGCGTGATGATGACGATCGTTTTTCCCTGTGCCTTCATTCGCCGCAGGATCGAGAAAAACTCGGTGACCTCTTGCGGGGAAAGAACGGCCGTCGGTTCGTCAAGGATCAACAGGTCCGCGTTGCGATAAAGCGCCTTCAAGAGTTCGACACGCAGCTGCTGTCCGACCGAGAGGTCTTCGATCAATGCCTGCGGGTCAATATCGAGCTTTAGTTCGTCCGACAGGGCCTTGATGTCGCGGTCGGCCTTATCCAGATCGAGATTCGCGGCGGTTCCCGTCTCGGCACCGAGGATGATATTCTCCGCCACGGTCATCGTATCCACCAACATAAAATGCTGATGCACCATCCCGATCCCAAGTGCGATCGCGTCGTGTGGATTCTTGATCGTGACCGGCTTGCCGTTAAGGAGTATCTCGCCCTGATCGGGGTTGTAGAAACCATAGACGACCTTCATCGCCGTCGATTTCCCGGCCCCGTTCTCGCCCACGACCGCGTGTATCGTGCCCTTATTAACGACCAGCGAAACATCGTGATTCGCAACGCAATCGCCAAAGGCTTTTCGAATGTTCTTTAGTTCAAGCATTTTCTTGATCCGCTACTTCGCCATTGCATCCGTAACCTTTATCTCGCCGGTCGCGATCTTTGCTTTCGCGTCTTCGGCCTTTGTTATGACATCGGGCGGTATCAGCGAGCGGTTAAAATCGTCGAGAGAATACGCAACGCCGTCTTTGTCGAGTCCAAATACATGGAAACCGCCTCGAAACTTACCATCCAACACTTCTTTTACGACGTCGAATACCGCGATATCGACGCGTTTGACCATCGACGTTAGGACGAAGCCTGGCTTGACGCCGTTTTGGTTCGAGTCGACGCCGATCACGAATTTGTTTGCCTCGCCCTTCTCATTCTTGCCGTACTGCTCGACCGCATCGAATGCTCCCAGGCCCGAGTTTCCGGCAGCAGTGAAGAGCACGTCGGCACCTTTCTCGATCTGGTTCAGGGCAAGCTCTTTTCCCTTTCCGGGATTGTTCCACGCTCCATCCGTCACTCCGACGTAGTTGGTCACCAATTTTATGTTCGGGTTTACGTACCGTGCTCCTTCTTCGTAACCGGTCTGGAATTAATGGATGAGCGGAATATCCATCCCGCCGATAAAGCCCAGCACGCCGGTTTTCGATTTCGACGCGGCGATCATGCCTACAAGGAACGAACCTTCGTGTTCACGAAAGACCAGCGACGCAACGTTCGCCTTCGGTGTCTTACCGTCTTTTTCAAATATCACGCCATCGACGATCGCAAACTTAATATTCGGATAATCGTTCGCGACCTTTTGCAGGATCGGGCCCTGGGCAAAGCCGATGCCGATTATCAGGTCGAAATCCCGCTCGGCAAATGCCCGCATCGCCGGTTCTATCGACGTCGGGCTTCCCGGCTCAACGTCATACAGACAGATGTTGAGGTCCCTTTCCGCCTTTTTCACGCCGTCCCATGCGGCGGCATTGAACGATCGGTCGTTTTTGCCTCCGATGTCGAAGACGATACCGACCCGCGTGTTGCAGCCGGGCCGCATCGCTTCCGTCGTCGTGCTGCACGAGGGCAGCAGAATGACCGCACAGAGCAGCGATCCCAGGATAAGAACAGATCTAAAGTTCATCATTATCACCTTTAAGCTCGTTTGATGCGCCCAATAAGAGTAATGGCAAGTCCGAATTTCAACAAGACCGCGACTGCCCCAACGCGGGACAAGCGGAACCGCCGGTATTAGGAACAGCGATAACCCCTTTTATTTCAGTGTCCTAGCGTCGCGACTTAGCATACTGTCCCAGACCCGTTCCGCTCCCAATGGGACATGCAAACCTTTGCTCAATCTAGCTTTACACTGAATATATCCCCCGTGTCCCGATAATTTTTTGCAGCAAACAGTTCGAGGATGCCTAACCGGCGATTCGAGCCATGATTTGTCTGAAAGCAAGACGATGTTTCAAAGATCCAGAAACGCGCTGAGGCGTTCCGTCTATGCAACATCGTACCACACCAACTATTTCCGCTCAACATTTTAATTGTCTTTCTAACGAACTGGTCCGGCGGAAGCCCGAGGATTCACTTTCAATCCGAAAGTGAAATAATTTCCTTGACGATCGATGTCCCATCGGGGGGAACATTGCCGATCGTGTACGCGTTTTCGAGGCGAGACGCCGCAAAATGGGCACCTTCGCGGTCACGGCAGTAGAGCACACCGAGCGGCGTGCCTTTGCTGATCGCTTCCCCAATACGGGACAGGCTCTCATATCCGACCGCGTGGTCGACGTTATCATCGGCTTTTGTCCGGCCGCCGCCGATCTCGCAGACGGCGTTGCCGATAGCGAGCGTATCGATAGCGGTGACAAACCCTTCCTCGGCAGCTATTATCTCGATCTTTACCAGATCACGGTCGATCAGCAGTTCCGGATCGTCACAAACCGAGAGATCGCCGCCCTGCAGCTCGACATTCTGGCAAAACCTCTCAAAGGCCGAACCGTCCACCAGCTTTGTGTTAGCAAGTTCGCGTGCTTCTTCTACGCCCTGCGATACACCGGCAAGCACCAGCAGCCGTGCCGAAAGCTCGACTGAAAGCTCTCTGGTGTCGGCCCAGCCATCGTCCGGCTCGCCCTTCAATATCTGGATGCATTCGTAGACCTCGACCGCGTTTCCAATATGGCGGCCGAGCGGTTGGCTCATGTCGGAGATGACGGCCTCGGTCCGCACGCCGAAATTCTGCCCCGTCCTTACCAAGGCTTCAGCCAACGCCCTAGAATCTTCGAACTTAGGCATAAACGCGCCCGAACCCGTTTTTACGTCGAGGATGAGAGCGTCGAGGCCTTCGGCGAGCTTTTTTGACATTATCGACGCCACGATGAGCGGAATGCACGGGACGGTTGCGGTCGCGTCACGCAGGGCATATATCTTTTTGTCGGCCGGAGCGATCTCGGCCGTTTGGCCGGCCATCGCAAAGCCGCAGGCATCGATAACGCGATGAAATTCGTCTTTTGATAGCTTTACGTTATAGCCGGGTATCGCCTCTAGTTTATCGAGCGTTCCGCCCGTGTGGCCCAAGCCGCGGCCGGAGATCATCGGCACGGCGACGCCGCACGCCGCCACGATAGGAGCAATGATCAGCGAGGTCTTGTCGCCCACGCCGCCGGTCGAGTGCTTATCACCCTTTGGTCTATCGATCTCGGAAAAATCGAGCACTTCGCCCGAATGCAGCATCGCATCCGTGATCGCGTCTTGCTCCGCCAAACTCATCCCGCGAATGACCATCGCCATGATCAGCGCCGAAGTCTGATAATCCGCCCAAGATCGGTCGCAAACGCCGTCGATAAAGGCACGTATTTCACTGTCCGACAACTCGCCCCCGTCACGTTTATTTGCGATTATTTCCTGTGGCCGCATTATTTTCCGGGTTGCGACGACGGCATTTGTTGGCAGGCCTTTATGGCGGACATCAGTTTCGTTTTCATTTCTGTTGCAATCCTTTTTCGTACGGTTATCGATACTGATCGTTCCAGAGTTGAAATCGGCTCCGCAAAATATCTGTTTACCCTGCTACTCACTACCTCTTTCCCATCTATCGCGTTTACCAGAAGGGTTCTAACGTCAGAGTCAATCGCAATTCTTTCCGAAATTCTATTTGAATCAAGATCTGATAAATCAAAAGTGATTGACGAAGTTGTAATATGACGCATTCCCCCCTCGTAGGATGCTGCTGCCGTGCCCGTCAAATCAAAGTTCATCCGGCAGCCGGAGAACTGGACCTTCGAAATCCTATGCTCGACAACCCCTTGCGAATAAGTTCCATATTTTTTCATACTTTTAGCCAACCAAGCTTGTAGATCTGGAAGCGAATCATTGCTGGTCGACTTGCCTTGTGAAGAAGCTATTGCTCCAAACAAAAGGATAAGCATCGTGCTTAGCAAAATGTCTTTCATTGTTTTAGTTCACTTGTCGCTCAAATAACCTACTTTTCTCCCGCGGACAGTTCCAAGTGATTAGCGGATAGTCGGAGTGCTAAGTTTTCTTGAGCACTACTACCGCGTCCGCCCTGACAGCTTGCTGCTCGCCGACCGCGTCGACGCCTTCTCCTGTTTTTGCCTTTACGCTGATCTGGTTTGTCTCGACTTCCAACGCGTCAGCGAGCCCTTTTCGAATTTCAACAATGTATGGCCGCAGCTTAGGATGTTCGAGGTGAACGGTGGAATCGACATTGGCGATCTCGTAACCATGTTGTTTCATTTCCCCGACGGCAAACCGAAGGAAAACAAAGCTTTCAGCGTCGCGCCAGCGTTCGTCCGAATTCGGAAAATGCGAGCCGATATCGCCCAAGGCAAGGGCACCAAAGATCGCATCGGTGATAGCGTGCGTAAGTGCGTCGGCGTCAGAATGGCCTTCAGCTCCGAGGTCGGATTCGATCTCGACGCCGCCTAACATCAACGGCCTGCCCGGCACCAATCTGTGAATGTCATTTCCGAAACCGATTCTGATCATTTGAGTGCAACGGCGGACCGAAGAAATTAGAAAATTGCTATTAGCTTTTAGCTGTCAGCTATTAGCTTTATGCGAGCGTTCGCACTAGGAGTTCTGCAAATGCGAGGTCCGCTGCGTGCGTTATTTTTATATTAGCCGAACTTCCTTCGACTATGGCTATCGGATGGCCGAGTTTTTCGACGAGGTAGCATTCGTCGGTCACGGCCTCGTTAAGGTCGGCGAGGTCGAATGCTCGTCGCAGGACATCAAGTTTGAACGCCTGAGGAGTAAGTGCTCGACGCAGTTTGTCACGGTCGAGAGTGGCTGCTATCTCGCTGCCGCGAATGGACTTGATGGTATCGGTGACGGGAGCGACCAGGCATGCGGCTCCGGTCTTCAGTGCTTTTGCGATCGTCCGCTCGATCTCATCTACGGAAACAAGCGGACGTGCTCCGTCGTGAACTGCAACTACCTCGCAAGTTTCGCCGACGGCGTTGAGGCCGTTGAGAACGGACTCGGCCCGCGTTTTACCGCCCGCTACTATTCTTGCAAGCTTTGGGATCTCCGATCGGAGAGCGTCATATTCGGCGAGCCTGTCTGCTGCGAGAACCAGAATGATCGAATCGACCGAGGGCGCGGCTTGAAAGCGTTCGATCGTGTGAACGATGACCGGCTTGCCGTTGATCTTAATGAATTGTTTAGGAATTTCGGACCCGAACCGCTCTCCGCTGCCCGCGGCTACAATTATGGCTGTGTTCATTTCCGATAAAAGGAAGGCACTAATTAACCATCGAGTTCTTCGATGATCGTGGTCTGTCTTAATTCGCGGGTCGCCTTGCGAAAGCCGAGCGAACGCGAATCGTGCACGCTCATATTGCTTTCAGAATTATTGTTATCTTCGCTCTTCTCTTCCCAAAGGCGGCCGAAGATCATCTTGCCCGCGGTCGTCTGAAGGACGCTGGTGACCGCAATATCCGCGGTTTTGCCTATCAGGCGACGTGCGTTGTCCACAACGACCATCGTACCGTCGTCCAGATAGGCGACGCCCTGGTTGTATTCCTTGCCTTCTTTAAGAACAAAGACGCGCATTGCCTCGCCCGGCAGAACCACGGGCTTAAGGGCATTAGCAAGTTCGTTGATGTTAAGGACGGAAACGCCGCGAAGCTGGGAGACCTTGTTCAGGTTGAAATCGTTCGTGACGATCACCGCATCCATCTGTTTGCCGAGCTCGATCAGCTTAAGATCTACCTCTTTAACAGCGGGAAAATCCTGCTCGATTATCTGGATGTCCAGTTTGCTGTTATTGCGAAGCCGCTGCAGCATATCCAGCCCGCGTCGTCCGCGCTGGCGCTTTGACGAGTCGGCGGAATCCGCGACCTGCTGAAGCTCGGCGAGGATAAAGTTTGGAATTATGAGCGTGCCGCCCAGGAACCCGGTCTCGGAAACATCGGCGATACGGCCGTCGATGATCACCGAAGTATCGAGGATCTTGTAGTCCCGTTTTATGTTCTTGTCGCTGAATATTCCGCCGAGAGCGGAAAGGTCCAAGTATTCGCCCTTCGCCGCACCGACCATCAGGCCGATGTAACCCATGAAGAACGCGAGCGAAATGGTCAGGAACGTCTGCATCTCGGCCGAGACGGCTGATTCTTCCTGGATCGAGATCAGGACACCGATCAGGAATGCACCGACGATGCCGAGGATCGAGCCGATTGCCGCACCGATCAAAGTCTTTAACGACGCCCGTCGCACGCGCATTTCGAACGCGATTATCAGCAATCCGACAACCAGCCCTAGCAAAGCTGAAATTATGTGGCGCGTTGTTTGGTCGCTAACATCGGCAAGACCAAAGCGATATGTACGCTCAAATGGATTCAAGACGTAGCCGAGCAAGACGAGCAAGCCGACGAACGCTATCCTAATTATGAGCACATCCAATTTCATCCCAATAAAAATTCTACCACGAAACAGCAGGCTTCCAACAACGTCATGCCCGCAGCGAAGAGCGGTTCTGCCTACGAAACTATCAGTGTCTGGCCGTTCATTCCTATGGACTCCGATGACAGTAGGAAAAGTACAGCCCGGGCCACATCGTCCGGAGCTACGCCGGAACTTCGCCTGAACAGTGCGTCCGGCTCGGGTTCGGCGTCGGGCTTCGCTTCCTGAACAGCGACGCAATTAACCCGAAAACGCTCCGAAAACTGATCTGCCATCGCTCGCGTGAGGGCGAGAACGCCCGCTTGAGCGGCAGTAAAAACCGGACTGGCCGCTGCGTCTTCAGCCGAAGCCAAATTAACGATCTTTGGTTTTGGCCGATCCTTCATCAGGCCAAAAACAGCCTGAGTCAAAAAATGTACCGAACCGAGATTCCTGGCCACAACGTCCAAAAACTCGGACTCCGTAGTCTCTTCAAACGACGATTCGGGCCTGAATTTCAGACAATTGACCAGCAGATCGAGCCTGCCGTACAGTCGCTCGACCTCGGCCGCGGCGGCGGCGGCTCCGGGATATGTGGACGGGTCGGCATTGACGGCATTTGCAAGCGTTCCAAGTTCGACCAGTTCATCAAGCGAACCGCTATTCGCGGTCTGGAATAGCCCGATAACGAAGCAGCCCTGTAAAGCGAGCTGCATTGCGACGGCCCTTCCTACGGGGCTCGATGCGTCGCTGACGAGAGCGACCTTTTCTGCAAATTGGTGAATACTTTGCGGCATAGGAAAGGCGAACTATCAATTCCAGAATACAGAACAAGCGATTTCTTTGCCAAAGGCCGTTTCTCGTGACAACGCCCGCCGTTGTATCCTTTCACGAAAGATAAATGGCAAAACAGCCCTCGACAATCTTCGTCTGCCAAAGCTGCGGCAGGCAAGCCCGGAAATTTTTCGGCGTCTGCCCCGACTGCGGCGAGGCCGGAACGGCGGTGGAAGAACGATTTCGCCCGACGGCACAAAGCGTCGGCAGCGGATTTACCGGCGGTTATGCGTCACGGGCGGCTATCGCGTTTCCAGATATTGAATCTCAGGATGACGCCAGAACATCCTCTTGCATTGAAGAACTCGACCGCGTGCTCGGCGGCGGTATCGTTGCCGGTTCACTGGTGCTGATCGGCGGATCGCCCGGTATCGGTAAATCGACGATCGTTATTCAGATGGCCGACCGGCTTAGCCAGAACGGCGTCCGCGTTTTATATGTGTCGGGTGAGGAATCCGAAAGGCAGATCAAGATGCGTGGTGAACGGCTTGGGCTATCGGCGGATAATCTTCTGCTTCTGCCTGAGACAAATCTGCAGTCAATCCTCGCGGTTATCGAGAGCGTCAAGCCGGACCTGGTGATTGTCGATTCTATCCAGACGGTGTTTAGCGAACGCATTGAATCGGCTCCGGGCAGCGTTTCGCAGGTGCGTGATGTCGCCGGGCAGTTCATGCTTTTTGCAAAACAGACCTCGACGCCCGTTTTTTTGACCGGGCGCCGGGCTGGACATGGTCTCCTACGTCCTGGCGCTCGAGGAGATCAACCGGGCCTGCGCCTCGACGGGCGTGATCGTCTCATCGCACGTTTCGCTCGTCTGCGATCCGCTGCTGCGGTTCGGGAGTGACGAGCAGAAGCGCCGGCTCCTGACGCCGCTGGCGAAGGGCGACACGCTCGGCTGCTTCGCGCTCTCCGAGCCGGCGACGGGGAGCGACGCCGCGGCGATGCGCACCTCGGCCAGGCTCGATGGCGACTCCTGGATCTTGAACGGCACCAAGAACTTCATCACCAACGGCTCGCGCGCCGATGTCGCGCTCGTGTTCGCACAGACCGATCCGCAGCGGAAGCACCGCGGGATCGCCGCGTTCCTCGTGGAGCGGGGCACACCGGGGTTCTCGGTCGGAAAGCTCGAGCACAAGCTCGGTATCCGCGGATCGGACACCGCCCAGCTGACGTTCCAGGATTGCGTGGTCCCGCAGGCGAACCTGCTCGGGGCGGCGGATGAGGGCTTCAAGGTCGCGCTCACCACCCTCGACGGCGGCCGCATCAGCATCGCCGCGCAGGCGGTCGGCATCGCGCGCGCCTGCCTCGAGGACTCGGTCGCCTACGCCAAGGAGCGCGAGGCCTTCGGCCAGAAGATCGGCGACTTCCAGGCGATCCAATGGATGCTCGCGGACATGGCGACCGGGGTCGACGACGCGCGCCTCCTCACCTGGCGCGCCGCTGCGCTGAAGGACCGGGGCGAGCGGTACGGACCCGAGGCGGCGATGGCCAAGCTCTTCGCGTCCGATGTGGCGATGAAGTCAGCGCGAGATTGCATCCAGATCTTCGGCGGCTACGGGTATCTCACCGACTTCCCCGCGGAGCGCCACTACCGTGACGCGAAGATCACCGAGATCTACGAGGGCACCAGCGAGATCATGAAGCTCGTCATCGCCGAGGACATGCTGGGTGAGTAGGGCATGACGGCACCGACGCAGGGTCTCCTCGCCGTCGTGCTGGCGCTCGCTGCGCTCATCGGATTCGGAATCGGCGGCTACCGCGTGTGGAAGCTCTATCGCTACATGCGTCTCGGGCGCGACGAGGATCGGACCGATCGGCCGGCGAGCCGCCTGCGCGATGAGCTCGTCATCTACCTCGGGCAGAGCAAGCTCTTCAAGCGCCCGTACCTCCTCCGCGGCATCGCGCACGCACTCATCTTCTGGGGCTTTCTGGCCATCACCCTCGGGACCGTGGACCTTCTCCTGAACGGGATCTTCGGCATCCACGTCCCCGGAACGGAGACGGGACTCTTCGCGTGGACGATCGATCTGTTCGCCATCGCGGTGCTCGCGTCCATCGCGCTCGCGGCCGCGCGACGAATGTTCTTCCGGCCGCCCCGGATGCATGTCGCGGCCGGCGGCTACGCCATCCTTGCGCTCATCGGCGTGCTCATGCTGTCGCTCCTGGTCTTCGAATCTGCCGGGATCGCGGCCGAGCTGGTGAAGAAGGGCTTCACCCCGCCGCCGCTCGCGGGCCTCTTCGCCCCGGTCGTCCGCGGCCCGTACGCCGAGGCGCTCTTCACGGGGGCGTGGTGGGTCCACGTGCTCACGGTGCTGGGGTTCGCGGCCTACCTGCCGCACACCAAACATCTGCACATCGTCACGACGCTGCCGAACGTGCTC
>JANNNS010000334.1:0-3214 GCA_031398645.1 Acidobacteriota bacterium | reverse complement strand
CGCCTGACTGCTCAGAAGGGAATTGACCTGATGATGCAGGTCGCCGGCGAGATATTAGCAACCGGCGCATATATAATATCCTTGGGTTCAGGCGAAAAGAAGTACGAAGAGTTTTGGCAAAGCCTGCGGAACTACGCTCCGCAGCAGGTTGGCGTATATCGCGGATATAACGAAAGTCTTGCCCACAAGATAGAGGCAGGTGCCGATATGTTCCTGATGCCGTCCCAGTTCGAGCCCTGCGGCCTGAATCAAATGTACAGCCTTCGGTATGGAACCATACCTATAGTCCGAGCCGTCGGCGGGTTGGATGACACCGTTCAGAATTTTGACTCCGTCACCGGCACGGGTAATGGCTTTAAATTCGGCCCCTATCGGGCGGATAAGTTCCTTGAACGCATATACGAGGCTCTCTTCGCCTATGGCGATCCCGAGACGTGGCGAACGATCCAGCTAAACGGTATGAATCAAGACAATTCATGGGAGAATGCGGCCCGGAAGTACGTCGATCTTTATAACTGGACGCTCGCCCGATAGTAAACGCCGCCTGCGGCGTGAGATAATGCTGCTTCCAATATTTCATCCTAGGCTGCCCTGAGAAAAGCGCGGCAGAGAGCTTAGAGTTTTCATCACTATGATCATTGTTATTATCGGCGCCCAGTGGGGCGATGAGGGAAAAGGGAAGGTCGTCGATCTGTTGGCGGACCGATTCGATATCGTGTCGCGATATCAGGGCGGACACAACGCCGGCCACAGCGTCTACGTCGGCGATAAGGCGTTCGTGCTCCGTCTACTGCCGTCCGGGATCATTCATCCAGATAAGACTTGCGTGCTCGGCAATGGGATGGTCATCGATCCCAAGGCATTCTTCGAAGAGGTAGATCAGATCAAGGAAAAGGGAATTGAGGTGACACCCGACAGATTGAAGGTCTCTTCTCGCGCTCATTTGATCATGCCGTACCACCGAGCCCTCGACCACACGTCTGAAGAACGTCTTGGGAATGAAAAGATCGGCACGACGCTGCGGGGCATCGGGCCGGCATATGAAGATAAAGCAGGCCGCCGAGGGATCCGCGTTGCTGATGCCTTGTCGCCGGACCTGTTAAAACTTCGCATCGAGAGAAATCTTGAGGAAGCTAACCGCATCATCGTGCTGTTCGGCAACCAGCCGTTGCGTGCGGATGAGATCCTGGAAGAAATAACTCCCTTGGTCGAACGTCTGCGTCCGTTCGTTGCCGAGACCTCACATTTTCTAGCCGAAGCCCGCAAAGCAAATAAGAAGATCTTGCTGGAAGGGGCTCAGGCAACTCTGCTCGATGTTGATCACGGCACCTATCCATATGTAACGTCGTCCAATCCCACCGCAGGCGGTGCGTCGGTCGGGGCGGGAATTCCCCCGCATCACATAACCGGTGTGCTCGGCATTGTCAGAACATACGCCACCCGTGTGGGCGAAGGGCCGTTCCCGACCGAGATGCTTGACGCTGAGGAATCGGTCGCCCACCTGATCCGAGAACGCGGAAACGAATACGGCTCGGTCACCAAGCGGCCTCGACGATGCGGGTGGTTCGACGCCGTCGCTACACGCTATGCGGCAGAGCTAAATGGATTCGATTCCATAGCCCTTACAAAACTTGATGTACTTGATGAGCTAAGCGAGATCAAAGTATGCGTAGGATACGAGATAGATGGTAAGCAAGTCGACACTTTCCCGGCGGTGTCTCATGACCTTCGAAAAATAAAGCCAGTCTATAAAACTCTTGATGGGTGGAATACCTCAACCGTTGGTTTAACTGACTTCGACAGGCTTCCGCAAAATGCTCGTTCATATGTCGATTTCCTATCCGAATCGATTGGCGTCGAGATCGGCCTGATCTCTACAGGCCCGGAACGGGATCAAACGATCCTCTTGCAAGATTCTGTAATGGAGGGCTGGTTTAAGAGTTGACTAACAGGGAGGTCGCTTCACGAGCGGCTCTTTCCTTGCATAATAATGTAGTTGACTACTAATCTAGTCCTGCTTTATTATGTAGCCCACTACGTTATATGGGTAGATTGAGAAGTATGGAGAACAACGATTATTTACGTGAGCTTGGGATGCTGGCTGTGGTTACTCGGCTTAAAAGGGTAAGTGACGCGATGATCCACGACGGACGCCGAATGTACAAAGAGCTAGGCTTTGACATAGAGCCTAATTGGTACGCAGTTTTTTTGCTCCTTCGCGACCGTGGGCCGCTTCCGGTGATGGAGATCGCCGATGCCTTGGGCCTTTCGCATCCTTCCGTTATAGCGATGGTGAATAAGGTGTCAAAGCTCGGATATCTGGCAGAATCGCGCTCAGACGGAGACAATCGGAAAAGGATACTTTCGCTAACCGGATACGCTGAATCAAGGATGCCTGAGTTCGAAATGGTCTGGGATGCGGGCGTGGCCGGATTCAAACGAATGATGCAGGATAGTGACATTCTGCAAACGCTCAATCTGCTCGAGGATCGCATCGGAAGCCGGGGCTTTCGAGAAAGGACCCTTGATGAGCTAGAGCAGTTCAAGACGGTTGAGATCGTTGGCTATTCCGATAAGTACAAAGAAGATTTCGGCCGGCTTAATTATGAGTGGATAGCAAAGAGCTATACCGTCGAGCAGCACGACCACGAGCAGTTGGATGACCCGGTAACGAGCGTTATCGAACCCGGCGGGCAGATATTCTTTGCTCTGGTCGGTCGAATAGTTGCCGGGACCGTTGCAATGATAAGAATGCAGGACAATTCGTTCGAGCTTGCCAAGATGGCCGTGGCTCCCGACTATCGGGGCTACAAGATCGGAGACCGGCTGATGGCTGCCTGTGTCGAGCATGCCAGGCTTGCGCGGGCGGCAAGTGTTATCCTTGAGTCCAATACCAAACAGATAGCGGCTATACATTTATATAGGAAATTTGGGTTCGTCGAGGTCCCGCCTGATCCGAATTCCCAGTTCAAACGTTCAAATATTCGAATGGAACTTGCCATATCTGATTCTGCAATGTAAGATTTTGGTTTCTGCCGCGCCTCCGTCGGCGGTCATGGTCCGATAGCTCAGTCGGTAGAGCAAGTGGCTTTTAACCACTGGGTCGCAGGTTCGAGTCCTGCTCGGATCACCAATTTTTATAACGAGTTAAGGCGTCCAAAACTGGACGCCTTTTTCTATCGAGTGGGGCCATCCGGCGGGCCTTCCTTTTTGG
>JANNNS010000319.1:0-15262 GCA_031398645.1 Acidobacteriota bacterium | reverse complement strand
CCAAAAATACGAGCAGTTTCGGCTAGCCTGTCTCTGCCCAAGGCGTTGGCCAACTGGGCGAAATACTGATTGCTCGATACCTTATAGGCCTCACGTATCGGAATATTCTCGGCACATGCATGGCAGCTTCCGCCGGCGTCGCAGATCGGTTTCGATCCGCGAAAAGGGGTGTAGCAATCCGGTGCCGGCCTTCCGGGAAAAGTCAGCTCCGCGCGTCCGGCACGAAAAGCTGAAACCATCGTGAATGTCTTGAACGTCGAACCCGGAATATAAAATTCGCGCGTAGCCCTGTTTAGAAGCGGCTTATGCTCCTTGTCAGCCTCGAGCTTGAGGTAACCCTCAAGCGTCTCTGCTTCCGAGAGGTTATATGACGGATTAGAGTACATCGCAAGCACATCCCCCGTCTGCGGGTTGATGACAACTATTCCGCCTTGCTTTCCTTCAAGCTGTTTCGCTACATACGCTTGTAAGTCACGGTCAATAGTGATCTTAACGTCCTTTTGCTCTGGCTCCGGTTTCTTGTATTTGGTGAGGATCTCCCAGGCCTCCGGCATCGGGTCGGCGCTGATCGTATAAAGGGTTCGCTCCAATCCCGGTGTGCCCCGTTCGGTCCCGAGAAAATGAGCCATTTCCTTCTCTAGAGCGAATGTGCGGTCGATCTCACCTTTCCCATTTACCTTATAGTAAGCCAGCGAAGAACCGAGCTTTCCCGTGCGGTCCAACATCCATCCGCGGAGCGACGCTGCCGAGGTCCTGCGATTTCTAAGATCTTTGTATGCCAGAGCCTGAAACTGCTCATTCGAATCGTCAGCATAATAGGTCCAGTAAATCTGGAAGCCAAAGACGGTAAACGCAAGAAGGATAAAGATGAATTGCCACACGCGGAGGCTGCGATTCGTGATCGTCTGAGTGAGCCTGCGCTTTACCTCGCGCGGAAGATCGCGCTCAAAAAGGAAAGTCGGGCGGCTAAAATTGTCGAAAAACGAAATGATCAGAAATCCAATAAGGATGCCGAGGCCAATGATGAAAATAATGCTCAGGCCGGCCGGTGTGCGTTCGAGGATCTGGCCGCCAAATATCTGCTCGGGTCGGAGTTTGTTCCAGTCAAACTGTAGAAGTAATGCCAGGCTCATTTCCGTTGATTATTATCTTTGTCGGCCTGATCGGGAACGGACTCAACATTTAGTGGTTTGAGGACCGCTAGATCCGGCATTGGAATACTCGGAACCGTCGGGGCAGGAACGGCTGGCGTCCCAACTTCATCTGCTTTCCGTGTAAACTCAAACTCTCCCACCTTATACACATCGTCGGCCGCGGCCTTAGTTTCTGCAACCACTGGTTCGGTCGGTTGTCGCCGTTCAATAATTTCCAGCCCGACTTCGATCGTCCCGAAACGGAGTGTCTGCGTTGGCGAGAACACGATAGCTTTCCCGTAGGCGATACGCTCGCCATCGACAAATGTTCCGTTCGTCGACCCGGTGTCAGCGACCACGAGTTCGCCGCCACTATTCAGAAGCAACGAGGCGTGCATTTTTGAGACGCTTGTGTCATCGATCGCGACATCGCTCTGGTTCGTACGGCCGACCGAAAACCGTTTTCCCAAGCCCATTTCAAGTGGTTTCTCAAACTTTTTTCCGGACGCATTAAAGCGGAGGATTACACTCATACCATGCGCCGTGACCGGTGCCGGTGTCTCGGGCGGAAGGTCTATCTTTAGATTCGGAACGGTTACATTAAGTGAGGCCTCGCTCTCGTCTCGGTCGGTCTCATCAAAACTGGCAAAAAGCTTAACGCCGTTTATGAAATAGTCTGGTTTAACTACAAGGGAAATAGGAGCATATGTGTAATAGCGGCGATCGTTGATATGGTCGATCAATCCGGTCAAAAGCTCATGTTCAAGCTTCTTTAAGGCAGTTTCTGAGTCGGTCGAGAACTTGTCCCACTGCATCTTCAGCTTGATGTTATGAGGAACGTACTTTCTTGTCCCCGATACTTCACGAACCTCCGAATCCACAAGAGACTTTAATCGTTCCGCTAATTCACTGGTCGCCAGGCTGCTAGACGGTTTCCAGCCACGGCCGGTCAGACGGTCGAACGTGTCACCGATCTTCGTGAGGACACCTTGAACGAACCAGTCGGGCGACGCGGGCTTCTTATTTTTTGCGATCTTCTCCGCCATCCAAAAACAAATTACGCCTTGCTCTTAACGATTGTTGCCATTTTATCTGAAAGGGTATGTGTTGAGAAATTAACAATTGTCTTGCCAGATCGCAGTTTAACAATGTAAAATTATTTTGGAAAAGTTTTTCCGTTCATCCTTTCTTCACTATAAGTTCCAAATCCCGCGGAACGACCGAATCAAACTCGACGAATTGTCTTGTTTCAACCGAAAAGGTCCCGTCGGACATTAAGTTTATGCTATTTCGCGAAGGCAAAAAAGACCCTGATATCCAGTCGCGTCCTAACCGCGGGATGTCTTTGGTTGAATTGGTAGTGGTTCTAACAGTACTCGGAATTCTCACCGCAGTTTCGGTTCCGTACCTGATGCGTTACACGCAAAAGTACAAGACCGAAGATCAGGCTATCAAGGTGATGGACCTGATGCGCGAGGCGGGACAACTTGCTCTTGAGCGTCGCCGTACCTTCAGGTTTGAGCTTGATCTAAACAATTCGCAGCGGCCGGTCGGTCGAATAATTGATCAAGACTCGACCCAGGCGACCGCCTTTCGGACAAAGGAAATACCCCTGGAACCCGTCAATGAGGTTCGCATGGACCTTCCACCTTTAGGGATCATTCGGCCAAATCCACCGAATTACGCGAACGCCGCATTTACAAGTGGAGTTTGGACGGCATTCTTTCGGAGCGATGGAACCGTCGTGACCGCGACCGGAACTCCGATAAGCGCGACGCTATTTTTTTGGCCGCCCAAGAAGGAACCGTACGATGCCTCTGATCTCGAGCCGCGTCCCGGTGAGGTCAGAGCGCTCACCATATTTGGCGGAAGCGGAGCGGTCAGATTTTGGAAACACAACGGGACAGCGTGGGCTTCCTGGCAATAGATTTAGAGAGAGTTTATGAAAGACACATCTGAAAGCGGTTTTTCACTGATCGATGTAATGATCGCGATGGTTATTCTAACAGTGGGGATCCTCGCGATCCTTGCCGGTCTTGCGGGTGCGGTACTTCAGTCGAAAGGACAAGCAAGTCAGCTTCTGGCTAAGCAGGTTGCGACATCCACGATGGAGTCGATCATGTCACTCAAGGAAACTGACCCCAATCGACTGGGGTGGATAACTATCGGAAATGTCGGCACAAACCCCGATGTTAACAACATTCCTCGCGGCTTGTTTGTTACAGGGGTCCAGCCGGTTCGCGTTGACGCGGGCCCCGATGAAGTTCTCGGCACGGCCGATGACACCGGTGCAGTCATACCGGATCTGACTAGAGAGATCGTCATTGGTGACGAGTGTGACCCGGATCGCCCTTCATACAATTGTCCTACGCCGGGGGGCGAAGATGTGCGGCTTCGGTCGGTGAGAGTGACCGTCGAATATTCAGTAGGGCAGACAAGGCGTAGGGAAGTTTTGACGACCATACTGAGCGACTATGCGATCGCAGAAGAGTAGGAATCTATGAAAAGCATTAAATTTGAACATTCCAAAGATCACGGAATTGCTGACGGCGGCTTCTCTCTCCTCGAGGTGATGGTTGCGATGACCGTCTTCATGATCGTTAGCGGATCGGTCTTCGGTGTGCTCCAAGTGGCGCAGCAAAGCCGCAAAGCGGTGACGAATCAGGTCCAGCTCACTAAGAACCTGAGGATGGGCTTGAACCTCATCGGCCGCGACACTTACAACGCCGGGTACGGCTATCCGCTGAAGAATACGGTTATACTCCGCGACAACAGGATCGCCAATCTGCTTACGATACCTGCAGACGTTGATCCGGACCGCGATACGGTTCCGCCGATCATTGCCGGCAACAACATCACATTGAATACGTTCAATGAAACGGCTGGGGTTCGAACAGACCAGGTAACGTTTCTGTTCAAAGATTCCACATTCAACCTGCAAGGATCTATTCCCGGAAAGGAAGTTTCTCAGCCTCTCAGGATCAACGCAGCGACGACGACCGGTACCGGCATCGATGAGATCGTTCCGATCTCGGGCAGCAATGCGAACTGCAGGGTGAACGATCTATATCTGATCACCGGAAACACGGGTTCGACGCTGGGTGTTGCCACTGCTCTAAGCGGAAGCAACAAGGTCCAGTTCGCAAATGGTGACCTGCTTGGCTTCAACCAGACAGGTTCAACCGGAGCTCTCAGCACCATAACGACCCCGGCAAGTATGATGCGGGTCAAGATGGTCACCTACTTCGTGACGGCGGACGGCACGCTTACACGGCGAGAATACGTTAATGTTCCTCCGCCGGCAACGGCAGCGGCGTACGTTGATGAACCGCTCGTGTATGACGTTGAAAACTTCCAGATCACCTACATTATGGACAGCGGGGCAGAGGTCCAGAATCCAAGTGCCGGGCCCGACGGGATCGCAGGCAACGTTGACGACGATGAAACCGCCTTGGCAGCGGTTCGCCAGGTCCGTTTGGTGCTCAGCGTAAGGACAAAAGAGACGGATCATCGTGGATTGCCGCTAAGAGTTAGCGAATCAGCCACGTTCAGCACTCGCAACCTCGGTTATGAAGCGAATTAAGGAAGGACAAAATAATATGACCAGTCAGAAAGTTGTCAACAACACATCTGCACGTTCCGGAGAACGAGGATCGGCAATCGTGGTTGCTTTGCTTGTATTGGCGCTTGTCAGCGTATTTGTCGCCTTCGCAATTTCACGAACTGCGGCCGAGGCATCTGCGGTAGGAAACGAGACATCGTCGGGTCGCACAATGTATGCGGCTCAGGGAAGTCTAGAGACGATGACCCGAAACTTTAACAAGGTCTTCGAGCGGAAACTTAACCCATCTCAGACGGACCTCGACAAAGTTGTGGATCCCGATGTTTTCCCCGGCCTTTCTCGTGCTCAGGGCGGAAGCTTCGACTTCGTGCCGGAGCTGGACAAGGTCACAGACAGCACGACCAGCGTACTTTCCGGCGGTCCCTATTCTGGCCTGTACGCGATCCGCGACACGTGGCGTTTGCGTACGACCGCCACGGACGACTACGGCACACAGATCCGTCTGACCCGCAACATTCTGAACAACAGAATTCCGATCTTCCAGTTCGGTATCTTCTATGAAGATGACCTCGAGCTCTTCCGACCACCGCGTTTCAGTTTTGGAGGGCGAGTTCATTCGAACCGGCACTTCTTTATCTCACCTGGTACCGAAGGCGTTTATTTTGACTCGCGTGTAACGGCGGCCGGGCACATCATCACCCAGTCGTGGCGTAACGGTAACACGAGCGACATCGCGAACAACCAAACTTTTATCAAGAACGCGTCGGGCGTGAACCGGCAGCTTTTGCCGACCAAGGGAAGTGTGCTTAACGGCACACCAAACGTCTTCGGTTCCGGCCGATGGGCCAACCCTGACATGCCCTCAAGCAGGCTTAATCCGACGTGGGATGCGGATAGCGCGATCTTCGACGGGAATTTGCAAAGCGGCACGAAGACCTTGAGGCTTCCGCTGAAGGTTGGTAATGACAATGCTGACCTTATCGAAATGGTCAAACGCGGGAAGAATGTGGCTGATGCTAACGGCGGTGACCTCGCCTGGGACGGCACAAATGTGGTCCCGGTGACGCCGCTTATCAACCCCCTTACCTCGGCGACCGAGGACAATGAGATCCAGAGGAGCGAACGGTTTTCGAACAAGACCGGAATCAGGGTAAGCCTGGCGGACAGCAAAGCAAAACTGCCGGGCTGTGCTACCGGTGTCGGCGTTGCGGCGGTTACTGCACCGTGCGGTGTTAGGCTCGACGGCCATCGGAACGGCGATGAGACGCCAGTTCCGAGCGTAACGGCAGCGATCGCAGCCGGAGATGCCACTTTGGCGTCGAGAGGCTATTTGCCCCGGCCAATGACCGATGGATATCAGGCGACGCGTGTTAACGGCGAACGCTTGTACATGGGCCGCGAAGTCTGGATAAAGGTCGAGACAGTAAGCATAAATGATGTATCCGGAGCGATCGAAACGAGGGACATTACGCAGGACATCCTTAGTCTTGGTGTAACGGAAGAAGCCCCTAGCTCGATGGGTATCTCGGGTTCATCGTGTACGAGAGCTGACCTTAACAATGGTACGGCGACTTTGCCGAGTTCTAACTTAATGGCGACGACACCGCAAACCCCTTTCACATGTGTTGACAGCCGCTCTGTCATCAAGCTTCAAAGGTTCGCAATACCCGGAGGTTCGATCCCGACCAGTGCGACTCCTTATCTGACCTATGTTTCGTCGCCGACCCAGTTCAACTATGTGCGGCGTTTTACAAATGCGACTGCCGCAAAGATCACAAATGGATGTCCCACGACGGGTACTGCCGGAACGACCTGCACGGCTGATGACGCCGATCCTACGATCACTCTAAATGAGCGCTACGGTCATTTAAAACTGTCCGGAACGGAAGCGGTCGCAGCTTTTCCAATACAGATGTTCGACAGCCGCGAGGGAGAATACTTCGATGACGCTGCACGCTATACAGCGGGCCGCGTTACCCGAAATGGCGTAATGAGTATGATCGATATTGATGTCGCGAATCTCAGGCGCTTTATGAGAGGTGATTTCAACGGCCGTTTTCCGACCAGCACTCCTTTTGCCGTTGCAAAGGGCGGCGGATTGGTCTCATCCTGGGCACCGGCTACAGCCTCTGATATTCCGCAGAAAGAAGGCTGGGTATTCTATGTTTCTGATCGTCGAGGCGACACGGACTTCGATGGTGAGTACGACATGGAGGACATCTATTCGAATTCTCCGGGTAACACAGGCAGCCTTGAGTCTGGCGAAGACTTCAACCGAAATGGCGTTCTCGATGCAAAGTACATTAACTCGGCATTTGGAAATAACGCCTGCACGGGTTTCACAAGTACATGTGAGGCTCCGCGATATTCAGAGGATTGGCTGCCGGACTTTGCCGCGGCAACCGACCACAAGTATTTTCGGCGCGGGGTCCGGTTAATCAACGGAACGACCATCCCGGGCATACTGGACACCGCGACGCCAGGCAACACCCGCGGATTCACGGTCTCTTCCGAGAACGGGATTTACGTAAAGGGGAACTACAATGCGACCGGTGTGACGAGCGTGCCTTCTACCGGGAACACGCCTTTCAACAACTACCGTCCGCTAGACACACCCGTTCACATTCCGGCTTCGATAGTAGCCGACGGTGTGACGATACTTTCTAATAACTGGAAGGATGCCGAGAGTTTCGCATCGCCCTACGACAAGAATGGTTCAAATCGGCAGGCGACCGAAACCACGATCCGATTCGCAATGATCTCCGGAGACACGATCGCCACAAGGGACGCTTCCCCGAACCAGGGAGGTATTTCACCAAGGCTCAACGGAGGCGTACACAACTTCAAGCGCTTCCTGGAGAAATGGACGGGCGACTACCTGAGCTACAGTGGATCACTGATCAACCTGTACAACTCTCGTAACAATGCCGGTTCCTTCAAGTGCTGCAATACGGTTTACGACCCACCCTATCGTAACTGGGTGTTCGACAGCACGTTCCTCGATCCGGGCCGTATTCCGCCGGGAACACCGTTCTTCCAGTACGTGCAGACGACTGGATTTGAACGTTCGACCGACTAGATCGAACCAACGCTCGCTTATCGTCCACCTCCGCGGACGGTACATGCCCGCCCGCACGTTACCTTCACGCCGGGCGGGCTTTTTTGTTGGATGCCTTTTTCGAACTTTCGCAATATAATGTCGTAATTAGAATGACTGGACAGTCGTCTTACTTAGCGGATCCTGGCGGCGGCTGTCGCTAGTATTGTTCAAATTACGGATGAAGGAGCTTTCGCTCGATAATTGCAGGCTTGATAAGCGCTACGACATATTTGCCCAACTTGGCCGTGGCAGCTATGCCGAGATATTTGTTGCACGCGATACGCTCGCTGCAGAACAGTCTCCCCACAGAATGGTCGCGATCAAGGCTCTGAACGTCTTTCTTCAGGACGACCTCGACCCAGATCTCGAACGCACTCTTGTCGAAAATTTCCAGAACGAAGCGGTCGCACTCGACCGTGTCCGTCACCCCAACATTATTAGCCGGCTTGGCCATGGCACCGCTCGCGACACACGGGGTACGCTGTTCCATTATCTGGTCCTCGAATATCTTGAGGGCGGCGATCTGCAAAAGGCCTGTCGCGAAAAGCCGCTTGCCTTAAAGCCTGCCTTAAAATACATCGAGCAAACCTGTGCCGGCCTCCGTCACGCGCACCGCCACGGTGTGATACACCGCGACATCAAGCCTCAGAACCTGCTTCTGACGAAAGACAGGGAAACGATAAAGATCGCGGATTTTGGCGTGGCCCGCCTGAATACTTCTGATGCGCCGATAACGCGTGTTGGGACGAATATCTATGCCGCCCCCGAACACAGCCCATTGAATATTGATGGGGAAGTGATGGTCGTGCCGACGTTGACACCTGCTGCGGATATCTATTCACTTGCAAAGTCGGTGTACGCCTTGCTCACGCGCGAGGCCCCGAGATTTTACGCGAACCAGCCCATAACCGATCTTCCTCTTTCCGTTAGAAACGAGGAGTGGGCTGGCGAACTCAAACGAGTCCTTTTTCGGGCGACAGCCAGGGAGCCCTCGGAACGCCACCAGACGGTCGATGAGTTTTGGCAAGATCTGGAAGGCGTACGGCGATATGCGGACGAGTTCGAAACATCAACTCAGATCCGGCCAAAGATCCATGCCGTGCCGCAGCCGCACGTCGCTCGCGGTTATTCACCGATCGCTCCTCAGCAGGCACGTTTCGATACTTCCCGAGAGCTAAAGCTGAGGCACCAGTTCGGCTCTGCCGTCGCCGTTCCTGCGATCGATATCAACGTCGCGACACCGCCGCGACATCCGGCGTTCGTTCCGACCGAGCGAGCCGAGACCTACTGGCCAGAGGCCGACCGTCCAACCTCGCAGTTCAAGATCGAAATACCTAATGCAGTAGGGCAGGAACTCGCCCCCAAACCAAGGAAAAAGCGACGGGTTATCCGACAGCTCGCTATGCTTGCCCTACTCCTTACAGTTTTCGCGGGAGCACTCTATTTTACTCATTCCTTTCTACAAAACGCCGGGTTACTGCCGGATACGGCAAGCATTTTTGGCCAGAAGACCGGCCGGGCGAATACCGACATCAACCTGCGTCCGTCACCGAACTTGAACAACGAGCCCATCGGCCTTGTAACCCGGAACTCGCGGGTTCGCATTGTAAAAACAGAGAATAACTGGTATCAAGTTGATGTGCTGGAGCAGGGCAGACAGCGTGATGATGAACCGGTTGCAACTCGCGGATGGCTAAACAGCAAGTACGTGGTTCTCGACCAATAAAATAAATGAGCTTAAGCGTCTTGGACAAAGTTAGGAAATGGATCGACGGGGAATCAGCCGAGGCTGTTCTGGAGGAAGCCGCTCGCGATGCTCAGGTAAAGCCGCGAAGCAAAGCCGAGGAATTCATTGTCAAACTGGCACGTGCGGTCGAGGGCGTGATGCAGGCGGAAATGGTCCCGCTTCCGCAGGGAACTACGATAATTCCGAGCGAATATACGATCTTCTTAAGTGGCGAAGACGACAAAGAATGGCAGGGTGTAAAACGCCGCGGGCTCGAGCAGGGCCTATACCACATATTGGCCGAGCGGGCGAAAGAGATCGCCGGGAAGAAAAAGCTTGAAACGAAATCGTTTGTAATAGAACTGCGGGTAGATGGAACGCTTGAAAAGGGCGAAATTCGCGTTCAGCACAGCTGGGAAGATTCTAGCGGAAGCAAAACCGGCGTATTGGCTCGGCCGAAATCCGCTCCGCTGCCTGAAGTTCCTCAGCCGGCAAAAGGGCCCGCGGCACTCCCGACAAGTCCGAATTTCCGAGCAAAGATTCCGCGGCCACCCGATTATGCTCCGCCGTCGAAGCAGGCGGTTCCACACACACTTCCCCACGTCAGCATAGATCAGGCGATCCCTATCACGGACTCGTCGATAGAAGACGGCGAGGAGATGACGAATGTCCGCCGCCGCGTAACCGAGCTTTATAAGTTAGAGATCTGGCTCAATGGAGTCCGACAGAACGTGGTGCCGATATTTCAGAACGAGATCGTTGTCGGCCGCGGGTCTAAATCGCGTCCGGTAGATATAACGCTCGCCGGTGACGCCGAGATCAGCCGCCGCCACATCTCGATCATTACCGACGGAAATGGAAAATACTGGGTCGTCAACGAAGGACGAAATGCCGCCGCTATCAATAACTTCGAATTGCCGCCCGGTCAACGGGTCAGCCTCGCCCCGGGCGTTAGCCTGGCTATCTGCAGCTATATTCTAAGGATCCAGCCGCGCTAACGACTTTCACTGCCACATCTCGGCGAGATCCTTTTCGACTTGCGGCAGATACGTCCGGCGAAGCCGAGCCACGAGGCCCTGAGCTTCGCGAACGTCATTGCTCGCCGTCTGCAAATTTGATTGGATCTGGTTTAAGACGCCCTGTAGGCTGATCCTCTCGGCGCTCAACCCACGGCGTTTGTTCTCCTTGATCTCGGGCGTCTGTGTGGAACCCTCGAATGCAACGCTCCGATCAATGCTCTGAGGATTAAGGTCGTTTTCGATCTGAGTCAATCTTGCCCTCAGTTGGCCTTCTTTTTCTACCAACTCGATCTGAAATTTCTGCAGCGTCGCCACCCGCTGTTCCGCCTGCACCAGGATCTGCATTCCTACAACAAGCCTGGCCTGTTTTTCATTGATCGAGATGCCTTCCGCCTTTGCAAACTTATCGACAAAATCCTTCAGAGTCTTTGTCATCGATTGGACCGAGATTGCAACGCGGTTCATGTCGTACGCCATGCTCATTGTAGGATCGACATTTTGCTGAGGGGCTTGCTGAGCAGACGTGCTCAACGCGGCGGTGAAAATGATCACCGAAAAAATGGCAGTCTTCTTTGTCATAAAACCCATCCTTCCTTTGGAATGTTCGAGAGCAAACTGACTATAACACGCAGTGTCAATGCATTTGTTCCGGCAAATCGAAAGGGAACTGGCGGTTTGCGATCAGGGACTTCAGCTCGGTGACCGCCGCGTCCACTGAATCCATGATCTGAGCTGAATAGCCAAAGGTCTTCGAGTTTTCCAGATACTCGTCTTCATCGAGAATTCGAAAGTTTCCGTCCGTGTCGGATAACAGATCAAGGTCAAGATCTACGTAGTCAAGAAAGCCATCGCTAACCTCGGGAGGCATATTGATGTTGCAGTAGAAGTTGCGAAATCTTCCGTTGGGGCGGTGAAAGCGAAAGACGTTGTACCAGCGATCGAGCCAGTAGTATTCATAGGATACCGTACCGATCTCGATGTGGCCGAGGTCGGGATGGTGAACTTCGCGATCGAAAACCCCGCGAAATAAGAGCAGCGTTCCTCTTTGTTCGATCAGCTCGCACGTCCAGGTTTTGCGAATCGATCGATCATAGCGTCTTGAATTGATCGTGTACTCCAAGGCTATGTTCTAATTTTCGCTGGGCGTCCGGACGACCAGGACCGAACACGGGGCATGATGAACGACCGAATCAGAGACGGAGCCGAGCAGGAGCCGTTCCCATCGGCTATAGCCGTGCGAACCGACCACGATCATATCCGCTTTCCATTCTTCGGCGGTTTCAACGATCCGGCTATCCGGCGAGCCAAAGAGAACGTCTGTCGAGACGCCTACGTGCGAATTCGCTTTAAGCATGTCGGCAGCATCGGCGACGATCTTTGCCGCGTTCTCTCTCGCACTTTTCTCAAGCTCCGCAGTATCGGGAAGATAACCGCCGTAGATATCGATGGCCATCGGCAATGCCATGTCGACAACGCTGATCACCCTGATCTCGTCGCCTTCGCCGAGACCAAGCTTCTGCACCGAGCTGATGGCCGCGTCGCTTTGCTTGCCGCCGTCGGTCGCGAATAGTACCCTCATTTCTCCTCGCCTCCTTTTGAATGGACTACTTCAACGGTACGCCAAAATTTCTCAGAAATCCATGGGCCTAGAGAACCTCGATCATCAGCTTCGGCAGGAGCAGCCGGAGCATTCCCTCTTCCGCCTCGGTCAACCCGCCAGTCGCCTGCAGGTCAATGTCCGCCCATAAACTTTCGACAAACTCGCGAACGTCTCGCCCCTTCTGTGTCAGGCAAATGCGCGTGGAGCGCGCGTCGTTCTCGAATTTTTCCCGCACGACCAGATCCTTATCAAGTAATCCTCCGAGGGTCTTATTCACCGTTGCGGGAGTGATCGAGAGCCGCGACGAAAGATCGATCTGCCGCAGCCCATCGGTTTTCCAGAGCTCGAACAGGACAAAGATCTGCCCGCCGTGCAGCCCTATATCTCTTGCCCTCTCCTCGATCAATTTTCTGTGCGCGGTTCCTGCCTTCGCCAAAAGATAGCTGACGGTGTTCTCGATCTCCATAAGCGTTTTTCCTCAATTAATCGTTAAACAAGCACCCGTTTAACCTAAGCATTTTGCATACTAATAAACAAAAGCACTCCCGTCTAATATGCTTTGATTAGCTGGCTAATAAAATATCATTAGCTGGCTAATAAATAAAGGTTCGAGGGCTAATATGTTTCGATTAGCTGGTGTATTATTTAGCTATGACAAATGTTGAAATGCTTAAGAATGGCCGGAATCTGATGCTTGGACTGCACAAATCGTTGCTGGATTTCGAGCGTTCCGCGTACGAGGGAATGCATGGGAAGACGACGCCCGGCCAGTTTTTGAACCTTTTGCTCGAAGACCCTGAGTTCGCCTGGCTACGCAAATTTTCTACGCTGATCGTGGATATCGACGAAATGTTCGCGCAGAAAGACGGCTTCGCAGAGGAAGCCGTCGATGTGCATCTGACAAAATTAAGAGAGATCGTCGCGATGAAAGAGCCCGACGAAGAGTTCAACGCAAAGTACCAGTCGGGCCTTCAGCAGAACCTTGAAGCAGCAGGCATCCAAGGCGAGCTGCGAACCCTGCTGGCTTAACTGCTTAATCCCTTCCGCTCTTTTTCCAATCGGAAAGAAAGCCTTCGAGGCCTTTATCCGTCAGCGGGTGCTTAACCAGTTGCTGGATCACCTTAAACGGGATGGTCGCGACGTCAGCGCCGATCAGCCCGCAATCGACGATGTGCATCGGGTGACGGATAGAAGCGGCCAGCACCTGGGTCTTAAAGTCATAGTTGCCGTAGATCTGGACGATGTCCTGGATCAGCTGCATTCCATTCTGGCCGATGTCATCTAGTCGGCCGATGAACGGCGAGATATATTTCGCTCCGGCCTTTGCCGCCATGATCGCCTGCGTTGCCGAAAAGCAAAGCGTCACGTTCACACCGGTTCCTTCATCTGTCAGCACGCGTGTTGCTTTCAGGCCGTCCAGCGTCAGCGGACACTTCACCACCACATTCGGAGCGATCTTTGCCAGCTCGCGTCCCTGCTCCAGCATTCCTGCGGTGTCCAGTGCCGTTACTTCAGCCGAAACGTCACCCTTCACGATCGAACAGATCTTGGCGATGTGCTCCTTAAAATCAACGTCGCCCTCCTTGGCCACGAGCGACGGGTTGGTCGTCACGCCATCGATCATTCCCAGCTCATTCGCTTCTTTGATCTCGTCCAGATTCGCAGTGTCAATAAAGAATTTCATAGTCGTATGTGATTAACGTACAGAATTGCTCAAAATACCGATCCCTTCGATCTCTACTTCGCAGACGTCACCCGGATTCAGCCTCGAAACTCCCGAGGGCGTGCCCGTTGCAATAATATCGCCGGGCATCAGCGTCATCATGTTAGAGATGTATCGTATCAAAAATTCTACCGGGAAGACCATTTGCGAGGTTCTGCCCTCTTGTGTCGTGACTCCATTCACGCGGCAGGTGACGCTGATGTCGGAAACGTCCAGCTCCGTCTCGATGTGCGGGCCGACCGGGCAGAACGTGTCGAACGATTTAGCCCGTGCAAATTGGCCGTCTCTGCGCTGGAGGTCGCGGGCGGTCACGTCATTCACGCACGTGTATCCCTTGACGAACTGAAACGGATCCTCGTCGTCAGCGATGTTCTTACACTTTCGCCCGATCACGACACCGAGTTCTGCTTCGTGCTCGACCTGAGCCGATTGCGGCGGGATCTAGATCGCCTGTTCGTGAAATATCAACGCCGACGGTGCCTTCAGGAACAGCATCGGGTCTTTCGGCACCTCGTTCCCGAGCTCTGCCGCATGCTCGGCATAATTGCGGCCCACACAAACTATTTTCGACGGCACAAAGTCCGTATTCAGCTCTGATCTCATTGCTCTTCGGTAAAAGAAAACTCTAGACCGCCCAACCAAAAAAGTCGAGCCACTAGATACGCCTCCGATCCTTGGTTGAGGAATTCTTATTTATCATAGGAACGATCGCTCCGATGGTGTCCCACTTTGGGACGGCCTAAATGTTGCAGCGATTTGGTTTAGTGCCAAAAGTGTCCCAAACCCAGGAGGAATAAGGAAAGTGGAACAGTTTTCGCTGTAACTCTATGCATTGCAGCAATTACGCCGCAAAACGACTGATCTGACACCGTCGCAGAGATTTCCACAGGTAGTGTCACAACTGTCCCGCGTGGGACACTTTTGGACATCAATTAGGCAGGTTAAGTGCTGTAGATACAACAACATACCCAAAGTGTCCCGCTGTCCCACCGTTTTTCGCTAATTTGTCGGGGGCATCCGGCCTTTTGGACGATTTCCGACATTCATTCGCAATTCAAAGATCACGGTGAAGTAGAGTTTCCACCCGACGCTTGAATGTTAGCAGGTGTTGCGTGGCTGGTCAAGGATATTATATATGCAACGGCGACGGACGATTGTTGCGACGGGTTCGGGAAGCGATGACGATCTGAAAAGCTCAGACAGGAAGAGAAGTTATCCACGAAATACACGAAAGGACACGAAATCCGATTGAATTCGGTTTATTTCGTGCCTTTCGTGTGTTTCGTGGATCAGCTTCGGATTCGACTGCGTGCTGCGTGAAATAAGAACGAGATCTCATTGTTTATCGGTCAAAGAAAACTCCGGACCCGCTCAACCAAAAAGTCGAGCCGCTTGATAC
>JANNNS010000301.1:0-2908 GCA_031398645.1 Acidobacteriota bacterium | reverse complement strand
GTGATGCAGCACGACCGTCGCGCTTCCCGGAGGCATTCCGCCCGCTGCGGCCGCACCGCCGCCCGGACCACCGCCGCCCGCACCTGCGGGAGGTGCGATGCGGGTGTAGGTCATAGATGAACGGGCCTCGATGTTGGTCGGAAACGGTGAAACACGCTCGATATAGGACCGGGTTGCGTCAAGTGCCGTAGCGTTCAATCGCTGTCGGGCACTAAGCTCGAAAACGTCGGTCGCAAACAGGCGGGACACGTCGATTACCACGGACTCATTCGGTCCATAAGCCGCGACCGGAAACGCCATTATGATCGATTCGTTGTTTGAATTCTGCACTGCCTCGGCGATCGGCAATGTCGAATTCGCAACGATGCTGTAATTCACGTTGCGAAGAAATACCCTATTGTTCTCGCCCTGTTCCCAGCGCACGACGCGGCGGCCGAGTGCCTGGCCTCCGTAACCGACGCCGAGCGTGGTTTTAGCGATCTGTGTCACTAACAGAAACTCTTTGCCGAGCTCGCCTTTCGGGATCTCGTAATAATACTTGTCCTTTACCTGATGGACGGCAAAAACGCCTTTCTTCGATTTGGCATCTTTTGTAATGACCTTATCGTATGGCTGTGGATCGGTGGACGGCGGCGTAAAGCCGGGCCGGGCTCCGGCGGGGCCGGGAACGGCGGGCGTTTCCTGCGGCGTCGGGTCTTGTGCGATCAGCATAAATGCCGGTGCCATCAGCAGCATGCAGATCGTCAGGGCTAGTGTCGGGGTACGTTTCATCTTAAAGAAATTCCTCCTGGGAAATATTGCAGGTCGGGCGCGTACGCCGCTTTGCATAACCGTTAGCAAAAGACAGACCGATTGTCTTCCGACGGCATAGCGGCGTACAGATTCTTGAACAAAAGTCTGTTTATTGAACAGATAGGAACGAATATTTATAGCATTGAAAGCGAGGCGGATGCAACGAAGTCAAGAAGCTGTGCCCGCTTTTGTAAGCAGCTAACGGTGGACCAAGACCGCGTCGCCTACCGAAATCAGGCCCGAGGTAACAACCTTCGCATTTATTCCTCTTAGATTGCGCCGGCGGCCGAACTCGGAATTGGCAAATTTCATTGCCTCGATGCCGAAGCGTTCGACAAACTTCTTACAGCCCAGATGCGGGATGGAAGTAACTTCAATTACGGCAGTGCCAATGGTTAGCCGAGTTCCAGGTGGCAGATTGTCAGGGCTTAGATCCAGTTCTACAAAGAGCTGATCACCCGCGAGAGGAACGCGTTCGCGCCTTCCGGCTATCAGCTCGGCGAAGCGGTAGTTCATCACGTTCAACTGCATGTCGGGATGGCCCAGGCCATTTTCCGAGCGGGAGCTGCCGCGTGTAAGCCAGTTGTCGCCGATCAGGCCCTGTTCTATGTCGAGCACACCGGATTGGACGACCTCGCGCTTGTTGACCTTAGGCCGCCGGACGATCATCGTCAGAACGCCACTATCCGCGGGTGAATTAAGTACATCCGAGATTCCTGCGTCGAGTTCGGCCTCGCTTAGATGTTTATCAAAAAGAAGCGGTTCCATTTCACTTTCTAAATTCGCGCAGGCAGAACGGGAGTTATTCTGCACAGGGCAACGAATGAACACTTTACACCTGAATGTGTTTCGCGGAAAATCAGGTAAATGATGCGTATCTTGCTACCCATGATCATCCTCATCTTTGCGTTACTCGCAGGAAGCGTTCTTGGCCAACAAGCGTCGGCAACGCCTGCGGCTAAGGTTCCCGCAAAAACAAATGCCCGCCCCACGCCCACGCCAGCGGTAAAGGTGGAGCCGTTCGATAAGGCGGATGTGAAGACAATGGCGGCTCAGTGCGTTTCGTTCGATACGGAAGCCGGGCCGATCGAGATGGAAATGTTTCCTGAGCATGCGCCGGAAGCGGTGCGAAATTTTCTAAACCTCGCGGCGACCGGATTGTTCGATACGACGGTATTTGGCCGGGTGGTGCCGGGCTTTGTTATACAGGGCGGCGACCTTTATTCGCGTGAAGGCAAGGTGACATATGAGATCGGGATGCGTGCCCGCAGGACGCTGCCCGACGAGCCGAACAAGGTCCTTCACGAACGCGGCATTCTCTCAATGGCTCGCGGCGAAGAATCGAACACGGCAATGACGAGCTTTTTTATTCTGGTCGGCACCGGCACTCATCTCGACGGAAAATTCGCCGCCTTTGGCCGTGTGACAAAAGGAATGGAAGCTGTGGATGCTATCAACAAAGCTCCTGTTACTGATGAGAAGCCGGAGAAACCGGTGAGGATAAAGAAGGCGACAGTAGCTGGCTGTGCAGCAAAACCTTGATGGGGCAGGCCTGTTTAGTCAGCAAATTCGAGATCCAGCGTCATCCTATAATCATTCGCCATCGATGGGTGGCCGTGCGCCATGGATACTTCGATCCCTTTCTTATAGATCTCGATGGCCTTAGCCCGATCGCCGGAGAGGGCGTAGGCGTTGGCTAGCGTGCCGTAAGCATTGCCCTCATCGTCGGCCCTTGCGATGTATTCTTCCAGGACTCGAATAACATCGGCGTGGCGTCCCAACTTCTCGTATTCTTTGGCAAGTCCGAACATCACCATCGAATTGTCAGGGTCGGCGGCGAGCATTTGTTCAAAAACTGCGATTCGGTCGCTCATATCAATCAAACTTACAACCAACTGTCCGGTTGTCAAAATGAAACGCCGCCCTCGGATGAAGGCGGCGTTTCGTAATTCAGGCGAACCGATACCTATTTAGCGTACAACGACACAGTGTCCGAAAGTTTCTGAAGCGACTTCGGAGCATCGGCCGATGCAACTCCTGTGTTGCCCAGGATGTCATTTGCCGATTTCTGATACACGGCCTGGTTCATATCCTGGTCCTGCGAGATGACGACGCC
>JANNNS010000274.1:0-26526 GCA_031398645.1 Acidobacteriota bacterium | reverse complement strand
CGAAGCCGTCGGTTTCGCCGAGGATGCGCGCCTTTCCTGAGGCGGAGAATGGGAATTTGCCGACTTTTACGTCATAGCCCGCTTCTTTCGCTTTGGCTTCGGTGAGGCCGACGCTGGCGACTTCGGGGTCGCAGTAGGTGCAGTTCGGGACAAGGTTCTGTTTGATCGGCTCGACCTTTTTGCCGGCGATCTTTTCGACCACGAGGATGCCTTCTTTTGAGGCAAGATGAGCCAGCCAGGCGGTATCGATTACGTCGCCGATGGCAAAGACATTCGGTTCATCGGTCTCGCAGAATTCGTTGACCTTGATGGTGCCGCGAGGATTGACGACTACCTTGGTCTTGTCGAGGCCAAGCTTATCAAGATAAGGCATGCGGCCCACCGCGACGAGCAGCATTTCAGCTTCGAAAGTGACGGCGTCGCCTTTGGCGTTCTTGCCGGAAACCTTAACGCCCTTTTTGTCTTTCGTCAGCTTGTCGAGCTTGATGCCGGTCTCGCATTTGATGCCTTGCTTTTTGAATGCACGGGCGAGTTCCTTTGAGACATCAGCATCCTCGATCGGAACAATGCGGTCGAGCAGCTCGACAACGGTGGTATCACAGCCGAAGCGATGATAAACACTGGCAAATTCGACGCCTACCGCTCCCGAACCCATCACGATCATCGATCTTGGAACATTGGTCAGCTCAAGGATCTGATCGGAGTTGACGACCTGTTTGCCATCAACCTCGAAACCGGGAATCGGCCGAACGACCGATCCGGTAGCGATAATGATGTTCTTGGTCTCGATCGTCTCTTTTTTGCCGCCGTCCAGTTCGACCTCGACCTTACCTTTGCCGGCGATCTTGCCAAAGCCGTTAAAGACCGTGATCTTGTTCTTTTTCATCAGATAGGTCACACCGGCCGAATTCTTTGCCACGACATCCGATTTGTACTTCTGAACGCCGGTCCAGTCGTAGCTGAGTTCTTTCACCTTAAGGCCGAAATTCTCGAAGTGTCCGGCCTTTTCGTAAAGATGTGCCGCGTTCAGCAGGGCTTTGGTCGGGATGCAGCCGCGCAGGCCGCAGGTGCCGCCGAGTCGGGCGTCTTTTTCCTTTTCAACGATCGCGACCTTTAATCCAAGCTGTCCCGCACGGACCGCCGCGACATAGCCGCCGGGGCCCGAACCGATAATAGTAACGTCAAATTGTTCAGCCAATGCTTTATCCTCGTCAGTTTAAAGTTTCAAATAAGAACGAAACTACGATTATAGAGCTATTGCCGCACTATGCCAACGACGGGCCCACAATGCTGAAACTCAGATTTTTGCGCCGCGCGTGGTGGCGCAAGCGGCGCAAGGTGGCGCAAGAATCGGCGTTTTTACGATTTGCTTGATATTTGTTCCGTTCCGGAGCGACGGAACAAGCGGAACAGAGCGGAACAAAATGGGGCTTTTTCGATCGTGGCCACCGTCTCAGGCTTCCACTCGCGTAATCTGCTCGCGCCGGTGTCCCATTTTGGGACGGTCTAAACGTTGCAGTTACTTGGCTTAGCCCCGAAAGCGTCCCAAAACCGAAAGACAATACCACTTGGGACACTTTTCGGTGTAACTATATGTATTGCAGCAATTTACGGTTGCAAGACATCCCTCTTACACGATCGCGACAGCATTCGTTGACACGGCCTCAGACGCTGCTCGGTTTGCGGAAGCCCGCGTGACCGATGGCTTAGTATCCACCTACCCTTCGACTTTCAAATATCTTAGGCAAAGCAGAGCCTTCACCCGCGGCTCTCAATGTTAGCAGGTGTTGCATATATGGTCAATCGTTTTATATATAGGAGGAAAAAATAATGGAATTCAGATATTGAAGAAGCTGATCCAATTGGTGGTTTGCGTTGAGCGGGAGCCCAATTACAATAAGACGATGGACCATTCAAAAGAGTTTCTGGAGATCGTGGCCGAAGCGATGCCGCGTGTAAGCGAGGTTTCTGTAGCGGAGGCGATCGAGCGGCAGAAGGCAGGTGCGTCGCTGATAGACGTGCGCGAGGACAACGAGTTTTTGGCCGGCCACGCCGCTGGAGCAGAACATATCGGCCGCGGAGTGATAGAGCGGGACATTGTTTCCAAACATCCCGACAAGGGCGAAGAGCTTATCCTGTACTGCGGCGGCGGATATCGCTCGGCTTTGGCGACGGACATTTTGCAGAAGATGGGTTATACCAACGTCTGGTCGATGACTGGTGGGTGGACGGCGTGGAATGAAGCAAACGCGGCTGTCGAGTAATTTGCATTTTTATAGATGACTTATCGCAAGCGGGACGCTTGCGGTCCGACGACGGGATGAGCGAAAAATCGGAATTTGACAAGCGAGCACGCACGCGGGAGATCGCGGCGGAGTTTAATGAGCGGGGCGACCCGTTGGGGTGGTTCGAGGCTTTGTATAAGGAATCGGGCGGCGATACTGAGAAGATCCCGTGGGCTGATATGGCGCCGAACCGGTTCTTCAAGGCGTGGGCCGAATCGACTGGGCTGAAAGGCGCTGGCCGGACCGCGATCGTCGTTGGCTGTGGCTTGGGGGACGACGCTAAGTACCTGCATGACCTTGGCTTTAAGGTGACCGCGTTCGACATTTCGCCGACGGCGATCGAGTGGGCGAAGAAAGTTTATAGCGACGAGGATATTAGGTTTGTAACGGCAGACCTGTTCCAACCGCCTCCCGAGTGGACGCGGGAAAAGAATCCACCCGCTCACGCAGGTGGTACTGACTTGCGGGGTGAGGAGAACCCACACTTGCAGAATGAGAAGAACCCACCCGCTCACGCAGGTGGTTCTGACCTTGGCGGGGCTTTTGACTTTGTACTTGAGATCTACACGATCCAGCCGTTACCGATCGCGATGCGGCCGCAGACGATCGATGCTGTTGCGGCGTTCGTGGCGACGGGCGGGCAGCTCGTGGTCGTCACACGCGGTCGAGAGGACGATGAGGAGACCGGCGATGTACCGTGGCCGCTGTCGAAATTTGACCTGTCGAGATTTGAGGAGAACGGCTTAGTCCAGACCAGTTTTCAGGACTTCGTGGACGAAGAGGATGAGCAGCGGCGGTTCATCGTTACATATAAGCGGGACTGAATGCCTTAGCCAAACATCGCGCTTTGCTCGGCGTATTTTTCTTTTAGGCTTCCGCAGACGACGTCGCACAACTCGAAGACCGACTCGTCCGCGATCTTATAATAGACGGTATTTCCTTCACTTCGTTTGGCGATCAATCCGTCGTCGAGCAGTATCTTGAGGTGCTTGCTGACATTTGGCTGTGTCGAGCCGACCGCTTTTGACAGGTCCGTAACGCTCAACTTACCTGCCTCGAGATGCTGCAAAATTCGCAGACGAAGCGGCTCTGCGAGGACCTTAAATCTTGCGGACACACGGTTTAATGCATCCTGCGTCATACTGCGATGATCTACTCTTTTCATACTTGACAATATAACTATATAGTTATATGCTGACTTACAGATTTGATTGTATTACTAAATAAGTTGAGATTCAAGGACAAATGATAAAACAAGCAACAGTACAAGAAGTAAACCAGATGCTGGACGGAGACGGAGAATGTCAGGTGATCGACGTTCGCGAATTTTCCGAGTTTAACAGCGAGCGCGTCGCCGATGCTCAGCTGATGCCCCTTTCGAACTTTGAGAAGCACGCGGATGAGATCGATCATTCAAAGCCGGTCTATCTTATGTGTCGGTCGGGCAACCGTGCGAAGCAGGCGGCTGACAAGTTGTTGAAGAAGGGCTTCACGGACATTCACGTTGTCGAAGGCGGAATGGTGGCGTGGGCAGGAGCAAACCTTCCGGTCGTTAAGGGTGATTCAAAGGTTTGGTCGCTTGAACGGCAGGTTCGATTTGCAGCGGGAGGGTTCGTGCTTACGGGCGTTTTGCTTAGTGTATTCGTCACGCCGTATTTCATCCTGTTGTCGGCATTTGTTGGAGCAGGGTTGATGTTCTCGGCCCTCACGGACACTTGCGGAATGGGCATGATCCTGGCGAGAATGCCGTGGAACAAGGGGCCGGTGGCGTGTGAAGCTCCGGCAGAAGCGAAATAAGGATCCCGAAAATGTCGCTGCTATTTATCATAGGACTAGTGTTGAGTGCGGTCATCGGTTTGTCCCTCGGGCTGATCGGCGGCGGCGGTTCGATCCTGACTGTTCCGATACTGGTCTACTTGCTGGATGTAGATCCGCACGAAGCTGTCGGGATGTCGCTTGCGGTCGTCGGAGCGACTAGCCTTCTTGGTGCTTACCTTCACTGGCGAAAGGCGAATGTCGATCTTTCAAGCGGGATGCTGTTCGGCGTAGCGGGGATCATAGGCGCCTTTATCGGTTCGCCTTTGACGAAAATGGTATCCGCCGAAGCTTTGCTCCTGATCTTCGGTGTCTTGATGTTCGTCGTTGCCGTTTCAATGATCTGGCGGCGAAAGAACTCGATCAGCGAAACGCAGCACAAGCCGCATCCGGCCCAGGGTGTGCTGGCGGGATTCGGCGTTGGCGTGTTGACCGGCTTCTTAGGTGTCGGGGGCGGCTTTTTGATCGTTCCGGCACTAGTCTTTTTCGGTGGGCTGAACATGAAGAAGGCGATCGGCACGTCGCTGTTCGTCATTTTTCTGAACTGTATTGCCGGGCTTGTCGGGCATCTGAGCCAGGCAGCTTTTAATTGGACGCTAACGCTTGAGGTGATGGCCCTTGCTGTTGGCGGAGCGATCGTGGGGACGATCCTGTCGCATCGGATCGCGGCGGAACGGCTGCAAAGCATGTTTGCGGTCCTGGTGTTAGGTGTCGCGGCGTTTCTTATGGTAAAGAACTACGCCGTCGTGTTTTAGAATAATAAGATCGGAGAAAAATCATGTATTTCAAACAATTTTACTTAGGTTGTCTTTCGCATGCTTCTTACTACCTTGGTTCAGAAGGAGAAGCCGCGATCATCGATCCGCAGCGGGATGTTCAACAGTATATTGACGAGGCTGAGGCGCAAGGCCAGCGGATCAAGTACATCATTGAGACCCACTCGCACGCGGATTTTGTAAGCGGCCATGTAGAGTTGGCTGCAAAGACCGGAGCCGAGATCGTTTTCGGCCAGCGTGCAAACACGCAGTTCCCGACACATAAGGTCAGCGATGGCGACGTATTGAAGATCGGCAAGATCGATCTCAAATTTATGGAAACGCCCGGCCACACGCCGGAGGGCATCACGATCGTCGCAAATGACACCTCAGATCCGGCAGCACCACAGAAAATATTTACTGGGGACACGCTATTTATTGGTGACGTAGGACGGCCCGACCTGATCGGTTCGAAGGGATTTACCGCCGAGCAGATGGGTGGGATGTTGTACGATTCGCTTCACGAAAAGATCCTTCCGCTTGCCGACGAAACTGAAGTTTATCCCGCCCACGGAGCCGGAAGCCTGTGCGGAAAGTCGTTATCCAAAGAAACATGGTCGACACTGGGAAATCAACGGAAATTCAACTATGCGTTGCAGCCGATGACCAAAGAAGAATTCGTCAAAATAGTCGCTGCTGACCAGCCCGAGGTTCCGGCTTACTTTCCTCAAAGCGCCGCCAAGAATCTCGAAGGCTCGGCCCCGCTTGCCGAGATAGCCAAGCCGCGCGAATTGTCTTCCGACGAGATCCGCAGTTTCGACGGGATCGTTATCGATGTTCGGAAGAACGCAGAGTATGGCAAGCGTCACGTTCCAAACTCGGTCAACATTGGCCTGGGCGGACAGTTTGCCTCGTGGGCGGGGACGCTCGTGCCGATCGGAACACCGATCGCGGTAGTTGCCGAAAACGAGACGCAGATCGAAGAAGCCGCGATGCGGCTGGCGCGTGTCGGACACGAGACCGTTTCGGGGTCCATGCTTATCGATAATTACACCGGTGAGACCAAAGCGGTGGAGCAGGTAAGCGTTGAGGAGGTTAGCCAACTGACCAAAACGGAGAAGTTTCTGCAGTTCGTCGACGTTCGTCGCCCGGCGGAACATGCAGCGGGCCACGCGGTGCGTACGATCAATATCCCGCTAGACAAGCTTTCAAGTGATTTTGAAAAGCTCGACCCGGCGGCGCCCACTTTTGTGATCTGCCAGGGCGGCTATCGTTCGAGCCTTGGGACGAGCATTCTGGAGAACGCCGGATTTAAGAAGATCTACAACGTTACCGGCGGGACAAAGGCCTGGACCGACGCTGGCCTTGACACCGAGGTTTCGGCGACCGCCTGTGCAATTTCGGGTAAGTAGCCCAAAGTTATGACGATAATGGATAAGAAGCGGCATTGGGAGAATGTCTATTCGACCAAAGGGTACGATCAGGTTAGCTGGTATCGCGAACATTTAGATTGTTCGCTGCAGATGATAATCGATACCGGCGTTGACAAGGATGCAGCGGTGATCGATGTCGGCGGGGGAAGTTCGACACTGGTGGATGACCTTCTCGACAATGGTTTTGTCGATATAAGCGTGCTGGATATTTCTCCCACGGCAATCGAAAAAAGCCGCGACAGGTTGGGAACCAACTCGGAGAACGTGGACTGGATGGTGGGAGATATCACTGAGATCGAACTGCCGGAAAGCCGTTTCGACGTTTGGCATGACCGCGCGGTATTTCACTTTCTGACCGAGCCTGAAGACAGGCGGAAATACGTCGATGTCGTTCGTCGTTCGCTAAAGCCGGGCGGGCATTTGATCATAGCAGCGTTTGGGCCGGACGGGCCGGAGAAGTGCAGTGGACTAAGTATTGTCAGATATAGTCCCGCGTCAATGAGGGCCGAATTTGGAAGTGCCTTCGAACTTGCTAATATTTTCGACGAGATCCATCATACGCCTTTCGGCACAACACAGGCGTTTGTTTATTGTCACTTCCTGAAGGCCGGAAATTGACCTGGGTTTTCGTTGGTTGTAGGAGAATGTGATGAAATTTCTTTTGGTGCTGCTGATCGCGGGATCATTTATCGCGACGATCGGTTGTCAGGGATCGGGCCGGACATCTGAGCCCGCCATAGAGAGTGCAACCGCTAATATTCGCGAGGTATCACCGCGAGAAGCCCAGATACAGGTGTCAAAGGCCTATTCACAATTTGTGGACGTTCGGGAGCCGTCTGAGTATCGGTCGGGCCACGCGGTGCGTTCGAGGAATATTCCGCTCAGTACCCTCGCTGACAATTTGGATATGATCGAGAAGAACGAACCGGTGTATCTGATCTGCCAAACCAGTAACCGCTCGCGGGAGGCGGCAAAGACACTATCCTCAGCGGGCTTCAAACAGGTGGTCGTGATCACCGGCGGGACCGTCGCATGGCGAGCGGATGGCCTTCCGATGGAATAGCGGGCGGGTTAACCGCACGGAGCATCGAGATTTAATTGTTCGTAGATTTCAGGTAAAATCGATCCAGTCAAGTTATTGTCAAGGAAGATCTTAAATGTCCGAAGGTATCAAACTAGCCGCAGAAACACGCGTCGAAACTGATTCGATGGGTGAGATCGACGTTGCGTCGAATGTCTATTGGGGAGCGCAGACCGAGCGTTCGTTGAAGCATTTCAACATCGGGTTCGATGTGATGCCGCGCGAGGTCATTCGGGCGCTTGGCATTTTGAAGAAGGCTGCGGCGATCGTTAATAACGACCTGGGCAAGCTGGACGGCGACAAACTGAAGCTTGTCGTACAGGCGGCGGACGAAGTGATAGAGGGGAAGCTGGATGCGCATTTTCCGCTTCGCGTTTGGCAAACCGGTTCGGGAACGCAGACGAACATGAACGCGAATGAGGTCATCTCAAACCGGGCGATCGAAATTGCGGGCGGCGAGATGGGTTCAAAAAAGCCGATCCACCCGAACGACGATGTGAACAAGTCACAGTCGTCTAACGACACGTTCCCGACGGCGATGTATATTGCCGCGGCCGAGCAAATGACGGCGTTGATCCCGGAGGTTCAGAAGGTCAGCGACGCGATCAAGGCGAAGGCGAAGGAATTCGATGGCGTCGTAAAGATCGGCCGCACCCATTTGCAGGACGCCACACCTGTGCTTGTCAGCCAAGAGTTCAACGGCTGGGCGAATTTGATCGACCGGGATATCGAAAGACTAAAAATGGTATTGCCCGGATTGCTCGACCTTGCCATTGGCGGTACCGCGGTCGGGACAGGCCTCAATTCTCACCCCGAATTTGCAGACCGTGCGGCGGCAAAGATCGCCGAGCTGACTGGATTGCCCTTTAAGGCTCACCCCGATAAATTTGCCGCCCTGTCTGCACACGATGAGGTTGTTTTTGCTTCCGGCGCCCTAAAAACTCTGGCCGGTTCGCTGATGAAGATCGCGAATGATATTCGGTGGCTAGCCTCGGGGCCGCGATGCGGCATCGGAGAAATTTCGCTGCCGGAGAATGAACCCGGAAGCTCGATAATGCCCGGCAAGGTGAATCCTACGCAGAGCGAAGCGATGACGATGGTCGCGGTACAGGTGTTCGGAAACGATGCCGCGATCGGGTTTGCTGGCTCGCAAGGGAACTTTGAGCTAAATGTTTTCAAGCCGGTCATGATCCACAATTTCCTGCACTCGGTACGGCTTATTCACGATGCCTGTCACGGATTTGTCGATTACTGCATCGCCGGGATCGAGCTGAACCGTGAACAGATCGACCGATATTTACAGGATTCGCTGATGCTTGTCACCGCTTTGAACCAGCATATTGGCTACGACAATGCCTCAAAGATCGCCAAGCATGCGCACAAGAAGGGAATTTCGCTGAAAGAGTCGGCGGTCGAGCTTGACCTGCTGACGGCGGAGAAATTTGACGAGCTGGTCATTCCCGAGGATATGACGCACCCTTAGCTACACCTCACATAACCACATCGATCTCATCAAACCCCGGGCGGATAAAGTCTCTTGCCCGGGGGAATTTGTCTTCGGCCTTGCGCTTTATGAGTTCAAGAAGCTGAATGAAAGGCCTCAGGCTTTCAGCGTTGCTCTGGGTCAATAGGAAGGTCCACGCGAGTATCGAGCGTTCGATCGCGATAAGTGCAGTTTTGATCGAACCGTTCGCGTCGCTTTGCGGGTCGGCAAGCTGTTCGAAGTTCTCGTCGCCGTATTCGTCGGCAATGCCGTGCAGGCCGCGTTCGATCTTGGCAGAGATGAAGAACCGATACCAGTGAAGCACGGCGAGCACCTCGTTCGTGGTCGATTCCTCAATGTCGGGTTCGGGTATCCATTGGTCGACCGCATCCAGCACCGGAGCCACGTCCCAGGCATATTTTTCGGCAAGGGCCGTCAGTTCGTCGCTCTTTACAAACTCACGTTTGTTCTCACGGATCTCGGTGATCTCTTCCTGGGCTAGCTCGTTTACATCGATACCGAATTCTTCAGCCTTGGCGGCAAGCATCGCTTTTGCGTCTTCGAGGATATTTGCAAGGTTGCGGACAAATGCTTCGCTGCCGATGTCTTTTTCTCCGGCAAAGAACTCAGCTTCCATCGCATAAACACGACAGCGCTCGGTGAACTCGCACCGCTCACACCAGCGGTCGCAGTAATTGTGTATTGAGGAAATGAACCTTTCTTCGTTATCCACCGATCAGGACCGTCGGACACCCCATTGTGATCTTGTTTGGCGGGCCTACAGCCTCAAGGATCTCGTCGCCTTGCCGAGCGGCTGGATTGTTTACGATCATAACGGTCGCCGATGGCGTTATTACGATGCCGGGCCCGTGCGGCGGGATCGGAAGTGGCGTCGCACAAACGTGAATGTCCGAGGTGCCGGCCGCTGCGCTTATGGCGCTTCCCATTGCTGCCGCCGCACCCGCTTTCACTGCTTCCTCCGCCGCCTTTGCGGCCGGAGCTCCGGGCGTTCCGGCTGCCGCCGCCGTTGCCCCTTCAGCAGTTTTGATGGCGGCGTCGGAAATTGCCTTGGCTGCCTTCATTGCCGCTGCAACGGCAGGATTAACACCGCGCCACGCCGGCAGAAAACCTATGATCACGGTTATCGCCGTAGGGCCGCCGGTAAGTACCGGCGGGAGCGGATGTGCGACGGGGTCGGTTATTCTTGCGGCTGGCGGCATAAAACTAAGTTCTCCCTACTTCTTGACTCCGTCTGCATGCTAGAAACGTTCGAACGTATCTGTCCGGCGATTGACTTGCAACTCCGTCGGCCTCGGGTTGGTCGAGAGCGTCTCAACGTTGCCGAAAAGGTCCTGATGCCAAACCTTAAATGACGATGGAATCTCCGCCTCCTTTACCTCAAGCCCCTCTCTCTCTCGCATGAACTGAACGATAAAAACGACACTCTCAGCAGTTTTGAGTTCGGTCTTAGAATTGGGAAGCATCGCAAAGTAGGGGTTGTTTTCGTCGATAGGAATAGGAAGCGAGATCTTCTCGGCAAATTCCTTGCCTGCCTCGAGCTTGGTCGTGAAGGGTATCTGTCGAAATTCCACCAACTTGATCTTCGGAACTGGCGGTATGAACTTAGCTAAAACCAGCGTTCCGTCATTCCTCAGACTGCTATAGAGCGGGGCATCCGACAGCCGATCCTTCGAACCGAGTTTGGTGAGAACATTGAAAAGGTAAATGACACGATCGGTCGTATTCTTCACCTTGTATTCGACGTTAAGGGTCGTGCCGGTGTTCTCAATATTTACTTCGAGCTTTGGCAAATTGTTCGTTTCCATGTGTTTCATTTTCTTCTCTGCCGGTTTGCTCTCCGCCTGTCTGCCACACTCCGTTTGGAATGTGAGCAGGACACAGAGCAACGCGAATGTAAAAGCCATACCGCTCAACACAATTCTCTACAAATCAGTATGATCCGTTCTCGTGTGCACCCCGCGTTCGGTACGATATTGATTATCGTCGTCTATAGTGTTGCTTTCCTCCATATGAGGATTGTTTGGCTGATTCGGGTCCGGATTAGCGATGTCCATGTCACCATGTGCCGCGTGATCCGCATGCGACATTTCGTGATGGAGACCGACATCGCGCGGACGCTGCGAGTTTGTATCCGGGTTGTCCGGGTCCCAGCCTATTGTTCCGCCGCTACCGTTGCCTGTTCCCGTTTCAGGTCCTGATCCGAAGTCCACCGTATCACCCTCGGGCATCGCGTCTGTTATGCTATCCGGCGTGTACGAATTTCCCGCTCCGGGCGTGTGCGTTATCGTGGTCGTGTGGCCGCTATTGTTCAAGTTATTGAGCCGCTCCATTCCTTCCGGATGATTTGACATCGTCGTCAGATCGTCAAGTGCTTTCTGCTGGAAGTCCGGGTCGGTCGGACTGGGCGAAATGACGATTCCGTTACCGACCTCGATGCTGCCATCGGCTCGGGTTCGAGTCGCAAAGGGAGGTGCGTGTTGGCCGCTGACTGTACGCCACCTTCTGCCGCCGCCACCGCCGCCCGTACGCGGACGGTCAAGGTAACCGGGTTCGCCAGTATCCGCGTGCTCGGCATCGAGCGGGTCGGCAAAGGTCATATTGCTCGTCCCCATGGCGGCCCCGCCCGAGTTGATCTTGACCATCGGCCCGGAAATGGTCACGCCCGAAAGATCGATGGTAATGAAACTCCCGCCGACCTTGAAGCTGATCTTCGTCATCGCCTCGAGGATTATTTCCTGCGCGTTCAGTTCGCGTTTGCCCGTAACGACGGTCTGCTGCTTGCCCTTATATTCTTCAGCGACATCGGCCTTGACGCCCTCATAAAGCGATTTGTCAACGCCAATGAACTGGTCGCCGCCGATGTGAAGGTCGTAGTTGCCGCCCACCGTGATCGCCAGGTTTCCGCCGCTCTTTTCCTCGCCATCGGCGTCAGTTACCTTGTAGCCGATGACTTCCTGCCGATTTCCGCCGCAGGTCTCGTACATCGATCCGCGCACCCGCAGGTCGTATCGCTTCTGCGAGTGTATAAAGACCTGCTCTTTCTTTGCCTTGTCCTCGAACCGCAGCTCGTTGAAGCCGTTAGCCTTCGGCGTGCTGTGTGTTTTTATATACGAGAGCGTCTTATATTTCGGCAGCTCGTAGTGCGGCATATTCTCGGCGTTATATACCTCGCCGACGATGATCGGTTGATCGGGGTCGCCCTCCAGGAACGCCACGATCACTTCCTGGCCCACACGGGGAATGAACATCGATCCCCATTTGTTTCCCGCGAACATTGTTCCGTAACGCAGCCAGCAAGATGCTTTTTGGTCGTTGTTGTCCGAACGGTCCCAGTGAAAATGCACTTTGACCCGGCCATACTTGTCGGTGAAGATCTCGTCGCCCGGATTACCGACCACCTTTGCCGTCTGGTTGCCCTGGACGATAGGTTTGGGTGTCTTTCTAAGCGGCCGGAATGGCGCGTAGCTGCCGCCGTGCGGCATGCAGACAAAGTTCACTATGCAGGGGGTTGCAACTACTTCACCAGAAATATATCCCGGATTTTGTACCAATTCCTGCCGTGCGGACACGATCACATGATTGATGTTATTTGCCTTTACAGGATGGTGCTCCAGTTCGAACCGATAACCGGCGGTGACCGCACAGCAATCCGAAGTAGCGTAGACGTTATTGCAGCCAGCGTCGATCTCTTCCTGCCGGATCTTGGCCGTCCGTTCACGGTCCGGGAAGATATCGTTCAGTGCGGCTGTGTTCTCTCCTCCGCCCTGGTCGATCCCGTCGAATCGTTTCGCATACTCGCCGGGGAAATCATAGAATTCGAGCTCAGAATTATTGCCGGCAGTGAAGATACTGTTATGAGGAGCAATGAACTCATTGCGGGGCAGTTGAAAATGAAAATCCCGCAGCTCGACCCTTCCGGTCTTGAGCTTGTTATCGACCCGCCAGGTGTGGATCGACGGTATCCACGCTTCGGTGAGTTCTGACCGATCAAGGATATAAGCGATCTTTGTGCGAGTCGGACAAGTTCGATGCGAGTCCGGCGTGTTCGCAAGGATCAATCGATGCTCGTTCGCAGTGTGTTCGAAGTAGTAATAGATCCCTTCCTCTTCCATCAGGCGGGATGCAAAATCCCAGTCGGTCTCGCGATACTGAACACAGTAGTTCCGCGGCTTCCACTCGCCCTGTATCTCGTCGTCGAATTCATAGCCCTTGAGCACCTCGGCCAGGATCTGCGGTATCGTCTTGTTCTGAAAGATCCGGCTCTGCGTAACCTGCGTAAGCGTCCAGACCTTGGGAACGATCTCGGCACGATACTTCGAAAAATATGCGTTGCGGCTTCCCTGAGTGAACTGCGAGCAAATGCCGTTGAAATATCGTTTGATCTCACCGTCCTGATGTGCCGACGCGATCATCGGATTGCCCAACACACGTTTTGGATCTACGACGGTCGGTTCGTAGCCCTCAGAATTCTCTTCATGCAGCAGTTCGAGCTCTATCCTAAAAAGCTGATTCAAACCTTCCTGACAGCGGATACGCCGGACGAGAAAGAAGTCCTTTGTAAGAGGGGTCGAAAGCTGTAAGAACCTGTCATCTTGAGTAATTGCCATATCGTCATCCAAGCCGTAATTCGAAAATCCAACGCAAGACTAGACGAGCGTGTTTGCGATTTTTGCCGCCGTTAGAACGTTCCCTCCAGTCTTGGGTCGATCGGGCAGCCGAAGTGATCCACCCATTGAGGAAGGTTCTTTTGCTGGCCGCCGAAGACGCCTTCAGCGTCGAAGCGCGTGATAACACCGTCCCATGTACTGAAATCTACGAGGTCCGCGTCGCCTTGAAGCTCGTATCCGGCAAAGCCCGAATAGGCCTCGGCCGATGCATGCCGAGGCTCGCGGGCCGTTGTTACGGTAGCGCCGGTATGAAATGCCAACTGTTTGCAAAGTTCGTCACCGTCGTGCTGATGATCGATCAAAAGCTCCGGGTCGCTTGTCGCATTGACGAACTCGTCAAACGGAGTCGGCAGCGGTGCGCATACTATGAGAACGATGTGCTGAACCAGTCCTCGAAGAACCGAGAGACGCTGCAGATTGGAAACGTTGATATTCTCGTGACAGAATAAAATGCCGTCGCCGCCGTCTGATTCAGCCGTAAAAACCTGCTCGACGCTCTGAGCGATAATATATAGGGTCGAAATGCCGCCGTGCATTCCGCCGATCGAGACGCAGCGATTCAAAAAGGAGTCGAGCGGGGTTCCGTCATCGACCGCAAGGCTGATGGAACTGGGGAACGAAACCGCCGTCCGTCCTCCCAGCCTTGCGTCATCAGCAATTAGTCTTACTGCCATAGGTTATGTCGGCAGATCGCCGAAAACTCCCATTTCTAGGTGAATGAGTAAGTGAAAGATCCGTTCTCGCCCACGCTGACGTGAACGCTCTTAATTCCCTCACCACTCGCCATGCGGGAAAGGACCTCACCGCTCATTTCCGGCAACAAGGTCCCGGTCAGAATGTTGTAAACATTCCTTGCCCCGCTGTCCACATCGGTGCAGCGTTCCGCAACCGTTGATATGACGGAGTCATCATATGAAAATTGCGCACCGTGATTGTCTGCGATCCGATTTTTTATCTTTCCAAGCTGCAGTTTGATGATAAGCCGCAGGATATCATCCGAGATCGGATAGTAAGGGACCGTGACCATTCGGCCCAGCAAGGCGGGCTTGAAGGCTTTTACCAGCTCAGGCTTTACGGCTTCGACAAGGCCGTCCGGCTCAGGTTTAGTATCCGGATCGGCACAGAGCTTCATTATCGTGTCGGTACCGACGTTGGATGTAAGCAGGATAATGCAGTTCTTGAAGTCGATCTCCCGGCCTTCACCGTCTTCGAGGACGCCTTTGTCGAACACCTGGAAGAACAGCTCCATCACGTCTGGATGGGCTTTCTCAACCTCATCGAGCAGGACGACCGAATACGGCTTGCGGCGCACGGCTTCGGTCAGCACGCCGCCTTCGCCGTAGCCGACGTATCCCGGAGGCGAGCCCTTGAGGCTCGAGACCGTGTGGGCTTCCTGATACTCGCTCATATTGATCGTGATCAGGTTACGCTCGCCGCCGTAAAGCGATTCTGCCAACGCCAACGCTGTTTCAGTCTTACCTACGCCCGACGTTCCTACCAACAGAAACACGCCGATCGGGCGTTTTGGGTCGGTCAAGCCGGCACGCGATGTGCGAATACGCTGCGAAATTGCTTCGAGCGCGTGATCCTGGCCGAGTACTCGTTCCCGGAGGGTTTCGTGCAAATTGAGCACGGCGTTGATCTCATCTGCGACCATCTTCCCGATCGGGATGCCGGTCCAGCCGGAGATGACCTCGGCCACAGACTGGCCGTTGACCACCGGCTGCATTAGCGGGTCTTCGCCTTGAACCTCTTTAAGTTCTGCATTCAATCGCTGCAGTTCGGATTTGAGAAACTCGGTATCGATCGGCTTTGTTGCTTCTGGAGCGGCTGCGGCAGCCGTTCCGCTGCTTTCTTCACCGGTGGCACCTGTTTCAGCTTCCGCTGTTGCTGCGGCAGCACTGTCCGGAGCGGCCGTGACGTCACCCGCTACCACGTCGGCCAGTTTGCCGTCGAGCCGCGACATTTCGAGCTTCAACCGAATATTGCGTATCTCAGTTACCAGCGTCTTTTCTTTCTCCCACTGCTCGTTCAGCTTGGCAAGTTCTTCTTCTGTCGCGGTCCGCCTTGCCGTAAGTTCGTCCAGCCTCTCGTCGTGGCCTGCACCTGTCACCTGTTCGCGCTCGAGCGATTCGATCTCAGAGCTCAGGTTCTGTATCCGGCGTGTGGCATCTTCGACTGAAGCCGGCGTCGCCCCCTGGCCAATGGCCACCTTGGCGCAAGCCGTGTCGAGAACAGAAACAGATTTGTCTGGAAGCTGACGGCCAGTTATGTATCGGTTTGATAGCTTGACGCATTCGACAATCGCTTCGTCAAGAATTCGAACATTGTGATGGCCTTCCATCTTATCGGCGATACCGCGCATCATCGCGATCGCTTTTGCTTCATCAGGTTCTTCAACTTTGACGACCTGAAACCGTCGTGCAAGTGCCGCGTCTTTCTCAAAATACTTCTTGTATTCGGCCCATGTCGTGGCCGCGATAGTTCGAAGCTCGCCGCGTGCCAACGCCGGTTTGAGTAGGTTAGCGGCGTCATTTTGTCCTGCAGCTCCGCCGGCACCGATCATCGTGTGGGCTTCGTCGATGAACATAATGATAGGCTGCGGCGACGATTTGACTTCGTCGATGACAGATTTCAGGCGATTCTCGAACTCACCCTTGATACCTGCACCAGCTTGTAAAAGGCCGAGGTCCAGCGTGCGAACAGCAACGTTCTTCAACGGGTCGGGCACATCGCCTTGCGAGATACGCAACGCAAATCCTTCGACCACGGCGGTCTTTCCGACGCCTGCTTCGCCTGTCAGGATCGGGTTGTTCTGACGGCGGCGGGTGAGAATATCGACGATCTGCCGAACCTCGAAATCGCGCCCAAGGACCGGATCGATCTTTCCGGCGGCTGCCTTCGCGGTAAGGTCTTCGGTGTACTGGTCGAGAGCTTTGGTTTTGCCGGGAACGCCGGACGCAACTGGTGCCCCGTCCGAAACACCGCTGGATTCGCCTAGAGCGACGGCGTCACGAGCCTCGGCCGAATCGGCGGTTATGGTTGGAAGATCCGCCTGCAGTTTCTCGAGCGAGATGTGATCGAACTCCTTTGAAACCTCGCGCGCGATACGGGCAAATCTGTCGTTGGCGAGCAATGCGAGGATCAGGTGTCCCGAGCGAACGCGCGCCGACCCAAAATCGACGGATGCCAGCAGCCACGCGTCCTGGATCCAGCTTGGGATCCGGTCACTCAGGCCGGGTGTTCGGGAATTTCCGCTCTTCAGTCGATCGAGCGCCGTGCTGACGTCTTTAGTCAAACGGTCGAGATTCACCTCAAAGTGGGCAGCGATCTTGTGAAGGTCGGTATCGTCCTGTTCGAGAAGCTTCGCGAGGATATGTTCGATCTCAACGTCATAATTCGTTCGCGAAAGGCAAAGTCCAGCCGCACCTTCAAGTGCGTTTCTCGACACATCGTTCAATCGTCCTACAAGGCTCTTTAAATTTACGTTCATATCTTTTCTCCTCAAATCGATACTAACCACAGTCGTTGGAGGTTAGCTTCCAAGTCTCGTCAATTTCACCCGCAGCGGCTCGCTGACTATCCCGTCAAACCTGCAGCACAACTTGTTCATCATCGGCGGTGAATGGCCTTGTTTTCAAGAAGGTCGTCCATCCCAGCATTGGCCGCCTCTGGGCCCGCGTCGTCAGGATCGAACTCGGAACCTGCTGTTTCTTGAGCAAGAGCTGCACGTCATAGTCGAACTCAAATCCGATCAAAAACTTAACGATCGATCGGAGCGGCTCGTAGGCTGAACCGGTGGGCAGAAATGCCTGAAACTTCTGGAAATCCAGCGGCCCAAGGCGCACTCGAAATTTCGATTGCTGCTCCCAGACGCGAGTTCCGGCAATAGAGCTTTCACCGAGGACACTATTCTTCTCACCAAGCCGCGTGTAGTCAGAGGGCTCAAGGTCGAGCCATTGTCCATGGAACTGGCGGACCTTTGCTTTCGAAGAGAAATAGTCCGACAGCACGTTCTCGACAGCGTTGCACGAATGCGGCTTTTGGGCGATCAGACCGGCGTAGGGCAGGAGCGATTCGTCCGGAAGGCTCATTCGCCCGCGAAGTCCGTTCGTACCCAGCCCGATAAGGTCGAAAAGATACGCTGTGAAATCATCATTGCCGCGTTCATATCCGATCGGGAAGCGATATTTCCGCCAGGCTCGATAGAACATCGAAACGGATCGGTGGGTGAAAATATCAAGAAACGCCCACATCGCCGTGTCGCGATGGCGGATGCGATCCAGCATCAGATCCGTGTAAGGCTGGGGCAGCACGCCGCTCACACCTGCCATACCCATAAAATTCACGATCATCTCGAGCTTTTCTTCTTCGGTCTGCTCGTTGAATATCTCGCGGATCTCGTGGATCTCACTCGCAGGAAAATCAAGCGAAATGCGTGAGCGGAAACGCACGACCTCTTCGTGCGGCATCGCATTTCGGCCCACGGCCCGCTTTTCCGGATAGACTTTTTCCAGCAGGCGAACCGCCTGGAAAAATTCGAACCGGTAGGGTTCGTCAGCCAGTACTTGATTTAGAGGTTTGTCACTCATGAATAACGTGAAAAAGTGGAAACGTGAAAGAGGAATAAGAGGAAAAGGCCTGCAGAGTTCTTAGACTTTGTGACTCTTTCACTTTCCTCCTTTTTCACTTTCGAACTACAGCAAATCCTGCTCACCGGCCCTGGCCGGAAACTGTTTGACCACACCCTCGCGTTGTTCCGTTTTCATTACCATCTGATTAAACGAATTTAGCGATGCGTATAGGCCAAGAAATCTTTCAAGGACGCAGGCAAAAAGAAACATGCCGCTGCCGACGTACTGTTCCTCATCAAAGGTCAGCGTCGTTTCTATCCCACGGACAAAACCCGCTCCGACCCGGCCGCCTATTTTCCTCACAACTTTCCGCGACTCGATCGCGGTAATTCCCAGGATCTGCTTTCGGGTGACGGACGAATCATTAAAATTGTAGAGATGCAATATTTCCTGCAACGCTTCTGGTGCAAAATCATCTCCGCTGACCAGCGAAAGGTAGTTCAGGTTGAGGTGTGAGATCAGGCGCCACTGTGCCGCACGCCGTTGCGGCGGCCGGATGGTCTCGGTCGGTTTCGTCAGACAGCGGACACGTGATAGCAGTGCGGTACCCTCGATCTCGAACTCACCCTCCTTTCCGCCGAACGGAAGCCGGCCCGGCAGGTCGCGATTTGTACAAGTTGTCCGCACGTTCAGCACATCTACCGACGGAACGCGCGGGTCGAAGTTCATATCCACCAGGGACATGAACAGCTCTGTTCCTTCGTCGTTCGGACGTTGAGAGTGGCGTCGCTGGGCGTACCAAAACGCCTTTTCGGTCTGTTCACCAAAGGCGTGCTTCAACGAATAAAAGGGCGAGAACTCACGGACGGTATTAGTCCGCGGGTCGTTTGAGATAACGCCGTCGATCGAATAGATCTCGGTCGTCATTTGTCTGTGGACGTCCGCGACGACCTGGTACTCATACTTTTGCTGCGAAAGGTATATCGGATCGGCAAGCCGCGTAAACAGGTTGACGATCGGCGTACAGCCCATTCTGAAAGTATCCGCGACGACCGGAGCGACCGGCGGCTTCACGTCTTTCAGGTGGATGATGATGTCGAAATGGCTTCCGAATTTTGCCGCAACAGCCCTGTCTAAACCGAACAGATCAAAGAATAAGAATTTGTACGGGAAAGCAAAATACTCCGACAGAAGGCGGTATCCGGCAAAAGATCGCTTGGTAAAGGGAAGTATTGCCTCGTCCTCGGAAAAGCCAACCTGCTTGATCGCCTCCTCGGCGGGCACGAAGATGGGTTCAGGAAGCTTCAACTGCAGGTTCGTAAGCGTCTTCAGGACCCTTTGATTCAAAGGCACTTCCTTCGGACGGAATTCCACCTTGGTCGCATGATTGAAGATTATCTCATACAGCGGAAACACAAGCTGCGGGTCGCCGTTTATGTGAAACCGCAAAGACTCAGGCGGCAGCCCGGTTTCGCCAACTGTATATTCGTGGAGGTTCGAATCTCCAAAACAGCGGAAGCTCAGCCTGATAAAACAATCGGCATACAATCCTCGAGCATCTTTCGGTGCTAGAGATTCGAGCCCGGCCGATTCAAGCTCAAGCGGAGCGAGTTCTACGTCATAAGAGGTCTGAAACCTGCAGGGTGTCCCATCCACCGGCCGCGAATTTAGCCTCGATCCGCGTTCCAGTTTTTGTACCGTTGTCAGCTTATCGTCAGGCGAGCCGAACGAGAACTGGGCGATCGCCATTGAGGGTATCGGTGCCAGGTAATGCGGATAAAGCAGGTTAAGGAAGGATTCGGTGATCTCAGGAAGTTCGTCGTCAAGCTTGAGGCCGATACGGCCGCTCAAAAAGGCGAACGCCTCTATCATTCGCTCGACGTGGGGATCTTCGATCTTTTCTTCGTCAAGCTGTAGGCGAGCGGCGATCTTAGGATATTTCTTCGCAAACTCTCCGCCCATTCGACGGAGGAATATCAGTTCGCGCTCGTAATAACCTAAAAGTTCGTCACGCATAAAAGGCAAAGGCGGCTGACGCCGCAAAATTTTGAAGAGTCCGGCCTATCGGTACCCAGACTTAGCTGGGCACGAATTAAACTATTAAACTAAGAGTTCTTTACTTGAAATTCACCACTGCCCATCTGTAGGACAGTATCAAAACTGATGGCCTCCGGAACCGGATCGACATCAAGTTTTGCTTCTATTCTAAGCCTTAGCTCGCGCTCAACACTGCTGATCGGAAGCAGCGTTACTTTTGGGTCGAGGAACCTGGGCTCAAAGATCCTAAGGGCATTCTCAACGGATTTGACCAACTTCCGCTGTTCGGCTTGAACGTCGACACCCATTGCGGTAATATCCGGCAAACCATACACCGCCAGAGAGTTGTTCACCTCGTCCATGCCTTCAGCAATTATTGCAATGCCGTGACGAGTGTTCAGCAGCCACTCGAGGTCCCGCCGAACGGACTGCCGCAGATCCGACAGCGAAGCCGCATGCGACTTTGGAGCCTCTTGAGACGACTGTGGATCATAATCCAGCAACCGGTCCAGCAAGGAGGGCGTTACGCGAACTTCAAGATTGGTGCGAATCGACACGGTATAAGTGAGAAATTGTCCGGAAGAGTTCGAGAACTCTTTCCGGACTAATGATCTTTCCGTTAGCGGCCCTGGCGGGCATTACGGTCCTTTTGAATTGTTGCGATAGGCGTCGATCTGCTCGACGCCTATCTGATCAATGGTGGTTAGCTTTGCTTGATCGCCTTGAAGTCGTACTCGAGGCTTGCTGCATTTTCGAGACCGCCGCCTGCTGTCTTCTGCTCTTTGTACTCGACCTTTACCTTCGAGAAGGAAAGGGATACAGAGTTGTACTCGTCAGTCTGGCCTTCGGCTCCTGAATCCGACACGCTCGAGATAAAGCAATCTGTGAACGTGTAGATCATGAAATCCTTCAGCGTCGCGTCGCCGACCGTTTTGGTTAGCTTGAGGGTCGCCGTCGCAATGTGCGAACCATTCAAGCAAAGCTTAGCCAGGTTCGTGGATGACTTGCCCTTTGCGATCATGAAGTTAAAGTCAGTCGCATTTGGCTTTCCGGCTGAGAATCCGCCGCCGGTCATCGATGGAGGGTTCGATACGCCCATCGAGTAGCTCATGATATCCATGTGGTTCTGATAACCTTCGTGCTGACTTTCGCCTTCGACTCCGTCTACTATCAAGTGTGCAGTGCTCATATAAAATCTTCGCTCCTTTTATGCAGTCTATGCTGCGTTTGATCTAAGTTTATTATTCCAGCGGTACTTCGCTTTATCCGTTGGAAACTCCTTTCCGTTCGTTTGAGGCGAGTACCATTCGTCTCACACTTAACAAGACGAAGTACTCGCCATCATTTGCGATAAGACCGCAACTTTTTTTACGCCTTTGCCGGCGGCGGCAGATCCGCGACCAAACGAAGCGATACTGACAGCTCGTCAAGCTGGAAATGCGGCCTCAGGAAAGCAACTGCCCGATAGCAGCCAGGCTTGCCCGGGATCTCGGCAACGTCCACGCGTGCTTCTCGCAGCGGGTACTTTGCCTTGATGTTCTGGCCGGCCGTCGCATCCGTAGTGACGTAATTGCTGATCCAGCGATTCAGGAACTTCTCGCAATCCTGATGTGACATGAAACTGCCGATCTTGTCCCGCATCATCGATTTCAGATAATGTGCGAAACGCGAAACCGCAAAGATGTATTGAAGCTGTGTGGAGAGGCGAGCATTTGCGTTCGCTCCGTCCGTGTCATACTTCTTCGCCTTATTGGCCGACTGTGTCGCGAAGAATGCTGCGTAATCGGTTCCCTTGCAGTGAACAAGAGGAATGAACCCGTTGTCGGAGAACTCTTTTTCACGACGATCCGTGATGGCGACCTCGGTCGGGCATTTCTGCGCGATCTCGCCTTCGTCAGTTGCGAACGTGTGCGTAGGCAGGCCGTCAACCAAACCGCCGCCTTCAACGCCGCGGATCGCGACGCACCATCCGTGCATTGCAAATGCCTCGGTCAACCTCGTACCAAGGGCGTAGGCGGCATTAGACCAGAGATACTTCTTGTGGTCAGTGCCGTCAACATCCTCTTCAAAACGGAAGGTCTCAGTCGGTTTCGTGGCAGCACCATAAGGAACGCGTCCCAGCGTGTGCGGCAGCGTCAGCCCGACGTAGCGTGAATCCTCGGATTCGCGGAAGCTGCGCCATTTAGCATATTCCGTGCGGTCAAAGATCTTGGAAACGTCACGAACTTCGGTCATCTCCGAGAACGTCTCCCAGCCGAAGAGGTCCGGCGAGGCGGCACTAAGGAAAGGAGCGTGAGACGCGGCGGCAACCTGCGATAGTTTTTCGAGCAAAGCCATATCCTGAGGATGGTTGCCGAATTCGTAGTCTCCGATCAGTGCCCCGTACGGAGCTCCGCCGAATGTGCCATATTCATCTTCGTAGATCTTCTTGAACAGAGCCGACTGATCAAACTCAAGCGCCCTTTCAAAATCCTTGAGAAGATCTTTTTTATTCACGCTCATCACACGGATCTTAAGCTGCGAGCTGGTCTCGGAGTTCATCACCATCTGGTGAAGTCCTCGCCATGAGCCTTCGAGCTTCTGGAAATCCTCGTGGTGCATGATGTCATTCAGTTGGTTCGAGATAAGACGGTCGATCTCAGCGATGCGCGAATTAATGGTGAGATCCATATTCTTCGACATCGTCAATGTTCCGGCCATCACCTGGCCGACGAACTCGCCTATCATGTCCTTTGCACGCTCTTTCTGGAAGTCGTCGCGGTCCATGCGGCCGTCGGTCAAAATTTTATCCAGAAGGCTTCCTTCCTGCGGAGCATCGGCCGTTTGCACTACGGCTTCTTTTTCTTTTTGGCTAGCCATAAAATTAATTCTCCTTTCCTTCAAGACCGAGAGAGTCGCTCAGTTCTTTTTGTTTGTCCGCGTTGGCTACGACCTCGTTCAGGATCGATTCCAACTTATCGTTGCCGTCCATTTTCGAAAGCAGGTCTGACAATTTCTGGCGGGCTTCGACCAGTTTGCGAAGCGGCTCGACCTGCTGAACGACGTTATCCGGCTCGAAATCCTCGATGCTGTTGAACTTAAGCTCAACGCCCATCTTGCTTCCGTCATCTTGGAGCTTATTCTCGGTGGTGTACGCAAGACGCGGCTTCATTCCGGAAAGAACCTGATCGAAATTATCACGGTCGATCTCGACAAACTTACGCTGCTTCACAGGTGGAAGAGCTTCTTCGGGTTTGCCAACGAAGTCACCCATGACGCCGACGACGAACGGCAGTTCCTTTAACTCGATCGCACCGCCGATCTCGACATCGTATGTGATCTGGACGCGCGGCGGGCGAATTCGATCGATCTTATGTTGTATGCTTTCCTTCTTTGGCATTGGCTTTTCTCCTTTAGCTTATTGAAATTGGTTTAGATATTTATAACTACGCTTGGCGGAACGCGACCACCTCGCCGGCCTACTCGATTATCCGCGGGCCAGATGACGGGGCGGAAAAATCCCCGGACGAAAAATCGCCGGAGCCGCCTGAACCGCCGCCGCTGCCGTCGACGCCGAGTGTTTCCCGCAGCTGGTAAAGCACCGATTGGTCCTTAATGACTTCCTGCAGCCACGTTTCGAGGCCCATATTCCCCCATTTGACCGCCCTTTGAACAAGATACGAGACAGGGCTGTGCGGCTCGGTCTTCTGGAAGAACGCGGCGATCTCGCCGAGGCGTCTCAACGCATCCTTGCGGTTATTGATCGCTCCGCCAACGGAACTCCGCTGGCCACCTTCGGCACCCGCTACGCCGCCTTCCTCGAATGTCTCTTCAATTTCCTCGATCGGGTCCGGCTCTTCCAGGCGTTTCTCTTCCAGAAGCAGCTTAACGCGAGTATGAATTGCATCAAGCGTGTTCCGAACGTTCGAAAGGCCAGGCATCTGGTTTCGATCGTATTTCTCTTCGATAACCCGATTCAGGTCAGCAAGGGCAGCGAAACACTCGGTAAGGACAAAATTCACACTTTCGACGACCGCCCTTTTTGTGAGTGCCTTTTCCTTCGCCCACATCATGGCGTTCACGCGGTTCTCTTTTTCGGCCTGAGCCTTCAACTCGCGCATCGGGGCTTGCTGATCCATAGGCAGGCCATCGATATTTTCCGGATAATCGTATTTACCCGCGTCTTCCCAATCATTAAAGCTGTAATTGCTGACGGCGGTTATCGGGCTTGCTCTAAGAGCGAGAGGGAGTTGAACATCGAGCCACGAAATGGCATTTGCCCGGGCTTCCATGTCACCCTCGTCTATCTCCGGATGGAGGGTTTCCCAGAACTTATCCTGCAGGCCGGTGAGCATTGCCATCGAGTCGCGGAAGCCGACGAACCCATTCTTTCTGGATAACGCCTCAGAGCACCATACGGCGATCTGAAGATCTTTTGACTGAGTCTTTAGCGCGTCGATGCCGAGTTCGATGACCTTGCTGAAATCCGCGACCTTCTGGTCCGTTTTCCAGTCGCCTTGATCCAGGCCGTCGTCTGACCGTCGGGCTTCGGCGATCTGATCATAGATGCCCGAATAACGCAGGCTTTCGCCGGACGGACTTTCTTCCGAGATCGGCTGAAGCACGACTTCCAGGTCAACTACCGGCGGTATTCGCAACTCGTCACTCATCAGGCAACACTCCTCGTGTGTAAGGGCGGTTCGGGTCCGAGCTATGTGTGGAGAACGGACACTATTCTAATCGAAAACCGGAAATAACGCACCTGTCGGCTAGGCGGCCTTATTCGTGGTTAAATTCGATGGTTGTGATGTCCAGGATCGGCTTATCCTTCCCGTCCATCGTAAATATACGCGTACCTTCGCCAAGGTAAATATCATCGCCCACCTCGCGCCAATCGACGCTTCGGCCAAGGCGTATCTGGTCGTCAGAATTTTTCCACGTGTTTACGTAAAGCGACGGCAGGAACAGCTCGCCGCTTGTTCCGTTGGTAAGCTGAAACGACGCTTGCGGCCAGTAAACATCCCGAAGCGATTTGCGCTCAATAAATTCGAGCTTCTTTACGCTCTCGAACGGAAGCCATACGTAGGCATCTTTGATTATTGCCTCGAAAGCACACATCGTCGGCTCGTTATAATCGCGGAAATCGCTAAAGCCTTCGCCATTTACCGTACACGAAAACGCGGGCCGTTCTTCCTCTACCTTATCAAGCAACTCACGCGCTTCAGCCGTCTTTCCCTCGCGTATCAGATCGTTGGCCGTGAAAAGATCATTGATGTAGCCGGTCGGTTCATCCGGCGTCTCAGGCCTTTTGCCTTCTGAAAAGAACTTGATCCGATCGCGCTCGGCGGAAAGATTCTGGCGGAATATCAGCGACCCAATGGCTGAATTCGCGTCCTGGTGGCCGATCACATCCAATTGCCGGTCGGCGCGATCCCAGTCGCCGGAAAAGAGCGACAATTCGAAGAGAAACGCTCGCCCGGCATATGCAGTCGGATTTGATTTTACGAGGCCGAGTGCGGATTCGATCGCGGCCGATAAGTTGCCCTTATCGAGATGCAATTTTGCGTCATTCATAGATTTTTACTCGAGGCCCCTATTTTAGGAAGCTCTGCGGTGCACGCACCTGGCGGAACATATTCTTGTTGAACAGGTCGCCGCCGCTTGCCTTTATGGTTGCGGTCACAGATTTGCCGCCGACCGTGTACTTGAGTAGATACTCACCGCCCGGCTGTTTTTCCGGGCTGCCGCGATCTACAAACCTGAATAAGCCCCACTGGCCCTGGAAGACGAGTTCGCCGGAAGAGCCGGTTGACGGACTGCCGCTTGCAGGTGAGACGGACGAATTCGAAGAATTTGCCGATGGCGGCGGAGCGGAAGAAGATGACGTTGTCCCGCCCGTTGAAGCGAGCTTCATTATCACACCAACTTCAGAGGCGTTCGCCCCCGGGAAAGTTCCTTTGAGCGAACCGGTACCTTCCGATGTGGTCTTTTGGCCGTCTATTGTGATCTCGATCAACGCATCCTTTACCGGCTTGAACGCAAATTCATACTCCAACTTCGGCGTCGCACTGGTTCCGTAAAGCGCCTTTTGCAATGCGAACGCGTTGTTCAAATAGGCGACGAACTCATCCGAGAACTGAAACTCGCTGCCTTCTTTGACCTTGTACTGGCCACCAGATTCCTCAAAATAATTCTTCAAACGTTCATCGAAGAACTTCGAAAGCTTGCCTTCACCCGGTGCAAGGAACAGCGTCAGGTTCTTCAGATCGGCTTCTGTAGTACCGTCTTCGAACGGATAGCCTTTCTCGATCTCCTTTGAGCCCGGCAGGATCTGCTCGTTGTAGGTCTTGATCAGCACTTCCTTGCCGCCGGCACCCAATAACGACCGCAGCCGTG
>JANNNS010000241.1:0-3871 GCA_031398645.1 Acidobacteriota bacterium | reverse complement strand
ATCAATTTCCTGATGATCGGACTTCCCGCGCTGATCAGCGGCGTCATCTACGATTCCACTGGTTCGACTCCGCAGATCCCGCTTGAAGATCAGCTTCCGACGCTCATGACCGGCCTTTCGTGGGCATCGATCCTGGCCTTTGCCCTTATCCCTATCGGATGGTACGTGCTTTACAAGACGCCGTTCGGACTCCGCCTAAGGTCAGTCGGCGAGAATCCGGCTGCGGCCGATGCTGCCGGCGTCAACGTTGTAAAACTGCGCTACACGGCGGTGATCATCTCGGGATTCTTGGCAGCGGCGGGCGGAGCTTACCTCTCTACCGGCCAATCGTCTTTGTTCACCAAACAGATGACCGCCGGACGCGGCTTCATTGCCCTTGCCGCACTTATCCTCGCTAAATGGAAGCCCGTACCGGTATTACTGGCCTGTCTGTTCTTTGGATTTACGGAGGCATTAACGATCACAATACAGGGCCGGATAAAACTTCCCTCCGGCGAAGGTATTCCCGTCCAGTTCATCGAGATGATCCCTTACGTCTTGACTATCATTGTTCTTGCTGGATTTATCGGGACGTCTCGTGCTCCTAAGGCCCTCGGCATTCCATATCGCAAGGAGAATTGATCGAATACGGACGGCACTCCAAGGCCGAGTTCTCTTAAAGCACGGTATCGTTTATACTTGAAAGGCTCAGATATCCTTTAGATCGTCGATTTGCGCCCGCCTGAACGAGCGGACCAGTTACAGAAATGTCTTACGAGAATGCCGTTGAAGCCGCGGAATTTATCCGAACCCGATACACCGAGAGCGTCGACACCGTTGTTGTGCTTGGCAGCGGGTTGGGTGCGTTCGCCGATGAGCTTGAGGACGCTGTACGTATTCCCTATGAAGCGATACCGCATTTTGCGCGTTCCACTGTCGAAGGTCATGCGGGGCAGCTTGTTTTGGGCGAGATCGACGGAAAGCCTGTTGCAGTGCAACAAGGCCGTTTTCATTATTACGAAGGCTATACGATGGAGCAGGTAACGTTCCCTATGCGTGCCTTTGGCTGTATGGGTGTGAAGAACGTGATCCTTACCAACGCTGCGGGCGGGACGCAAAGCGAGATGGTGCCGGGCAGTTTGATGCTCATCTCTGACCACCTGAACATGATGGGCGTTAATCCGCTCCGCGGTAAGAACGACATAAGGTTTGGCTCGAGATTTCCGGACATGACAAAGGTTTACGATCGGGAATTTCAAGAGATCGTCGTTGCCGAAGCCGAGGCTATCGCCCAGGAGCGGTTTAAGGCCGGAGCCGACAAAGAGCTGACTGACTTTCTGCATCGCGGCGTATATTGCGCTTTGAGTGGCCCGACCTACGAAACCCCGGCAGAAGTTCGTCTTTATCGTTTGCTGGGTGCCGACGCGGTCGGGATGTCGACCGTACCGGAAGCCGTTGCGGCTCGGCATCAAGGAATGCGCGTCGCAGGTATCTCCTGTATAACAAACTTTGCGGCAGGGATGACTGAAGAGTCCATTGATCACGAAGAGGTGATGGAAACAGGTGCCCGGGTAGCCGAGGTGTTCAAAGAACTGCTTCGAAGGACGATATCGCGCATACATTCACCGGCCAGGTAGAGATCTTCTTATATGATAATCGGCATTTGCGGAGGCACAGGTTCAGGAAAGACAACGATCGCGAGAAAGATCGTAGAGACGGTGGGCGCCAAGAAAGTTGTCTTGATCGAACAAGATGCGTATTACCGGAATCTCGCGGATATGCCCTTGGACGAGCGGCATCAGGCCAATTTTGATCATCCGGACGCGATAGACAGCGATCTTCTGGTGAATCACATCAAACGACTCAAGTCGGGCGATCCGGTCGAGATGCCGATCTATGACATGGTCACGCATACGCGCAAGGACGAGACCGAGCAGATAAAGCCAAAACCGGTCGTGATCGTGGAAGGAATTCTGATATTTGCAGAACCACGCCTGCTTGACCTGCTTGATTTCCGCGTTTACGTCGACACACCGGACGACATACGCCTGATGCGGAGAATGAAGCGTGATATCAATGAACGTGGCCGAACGGTTGAAAGGACGCTGGAACAGTATGAGCGAACGATCCGCCCGATGCATTTTGAATTTGTCGAGCCCTCGAAGCGCCATGCTGACATCATTATCCCGGAAGGCGCTCAGACGGGGATCAGCGTAGAATTTCTTTGCAGTATGGTCCGCGAAAAGCTGGGACAGGAGAAGGCTGCCGCATAGGTACGGATGAAGCACACAGACGATGACCTGATAAGCGCCGCGACTGAGGTTCGCGAAATTGCGTACGCGCCGTACTCGAACTTTAAGGTCGGTGCCGCGGTCGAAACAGAAGGCGGCGAGATATACACCGGCTGCAACGTCGAATCGGCAAGCTACGGCCTGACGGTCTGCGCGGAACGGGTCGCTATCTGGAAGGGCATCTCGCACGGCGAAAAGAAGTTTAGCCGCATCGCCGTTGTGGTCGATACCGAAGAGCTAACACCACCCTGCGGCGTCTGCCGCCAGATAATCTGGGAATTCTGCGGCGATGTTCCCGTTATCCTTTCGAACCTTCACGGCAAGTCCGAAACGGTACAAATGAGCGAACTTTTGCCGCGGGCATTCGATTCTAAATTCCTGAAATAAATGAAAAACCTTAGATCCACGATCTCGCTGCTTGTCATTCTCGCATTTTGCCTGACGGTATTCGGGCAGGGCCGGCGTCCGCGTCCGTCAGGAGATGTACTCGACCTGCTCATCCTCGGCGGGACGATCGTTTCGATGGACCAGGACCGTAATGTCATCGAGGACGGAGCGATCGCCATTAGGGACGGGAAGATCGTCAATGTCGGCAAAGCGAGCAATATGCGTGGACGTGCGGCTAAGCAGACGATCAACGCTGCAGGAAAGGTCATAATCCCGGGCCTGGTCAATACGCACACGCATATTCCGATGGTCCTCTTCCGGGGCATTTCGGATGACCTGGACCTGAACGATTGGCTTACCAAGTACATTTTCCCGGCCGAAGCGAAGAACGTCGACGAAGCGTTCGTCAGGGCAGGAACTCGGCTTGGCTTGGCTGAGATGATCCGCGGCGGTACGACAACGTACTGCGACATGTACTACTTTGAGGACGCGATCGCCGATGAAACGAAGCGGGCCGGTGTCCGCGGCGTTCTGGGTGAGACGATCATTGATTTTCCAGCCCCTGACAATAAGACGTGGGACGCGGGGCTTGCCTATACTGAGCGATTTATCAAAAAGTGGCAGAACGATCCGCTGATCATTCCCGCGGTCGCTCCCCACGCGCCTTATACCGTTTCGCAGGAACATCTTCTCCAGGCCCGCGACCTTTCGAACCGGACCAAGGCCCCGTTGGTCATCCATCTCGCGGAAGCGAATACCGAGACTGAGTTCATCCAGCAAAAGCATCAGGGCCAGCGTCCGATCGAGTTTGTTGAGAAGATCGGGTTCTTTAACGACCGTACGATCGCGGCCCACGTCATTCAGGCTAATGATGCCGAACTCGACCTGCTCAAGAAGCACGACGTGGGCATTGGTCATTGTCCGCAGTCGAACATGAAGCTAGCAGCCGGTACGGCTCCGGTCCCGGCGATGCTGAGCAAAGGGCTTCGCGTCGGTCTTGGAACTGACGGTGCGGCCTCGAATAATGACCTCAATATGTGGGAAGAGATCGATACGGCGGCAAAGCTCCATAAACTTGTTTCCGGCGACCCAAAGACCCTTTCGGCAGCACAGGCTTTCGCTTTGGCGACGATCGGCGGGGCCCGGGCTCTGCACATGGAAGACCTGATCGGGTCGATCGAGAGCGGCAAGCGGGCCGACATCGTCATTATGGA
>JANNNS010000099.1:0-10858 GCA_031398645.1 Acidobacteriota bacterium | reverse complement strand
CGCGGACGCCAAGATGCTGGCATCCGAGGGCGAAGTCTTTCGTGCACAGCAGAACAATGCTCTCGATTCGCAGCCGCTGGTCACGGAGATAATCCGTCTCAACTATGCGCGTGCGAAAGACGGACTTGCGACCGGCAACGTAACAGCCGGTACGACCACGAACGCTACGGCGAGCCCGGTGCTCTATCCGGACAGCGCTACGAGCGGCCCGACATTTGAAAAAACAGCCGGTTCCGGCTCGACCGACGGAATCCTGCCGATCATCAGACGACGTCTTTCACGTCGCGGAGCGATCGAGGTAGACGGCCGGACGAATACTCTTATCATCACTGACGTCCGTGAGAATATTGACTCGATCCGTCAGCTGGTATCTTTGCTTGATCAGCCTGAACCGCAGGTTGAGATCGAAGCTCGCATCGTTGTCGCGACCCGCAGCTTTAGCCGCGACATCGGCGTACAGATAAGCGCGCTGGTTCTCGGCAATGGCAACAATCCCGCCGGTGGAGGATTCCAAACGGGAAACATCGGTGTGCCGCCACCCTCGACAGTTCCTTCGGCAAATCCGAATGGCCTCGCTTCACAGCTGGTGAACACAGCTATCGGACTGACGACAGGCATCTTTGGAACGGCACGCATCAGTGCTTTGATCACCGCGGGCGAGCAGAAAGGCCAGGCAAAGGTCATCGCAACGCCCCGAGTTACAACACTTAACAACGTCAAGGCCGAGATCAAGAGCGGAAGCAAGATCCCGATCTCGACGATCCAGCCGGGCAGCGGCGGCGGCTTCCCAGTGGCGACCACGCAGTATGTGGACGTTCCTCTCAGCCTGATCGTGACCCCACAGATCACAGAAGTCGGCACGGTCGTCCTCGACGTGACCGCAGAGAATAGCTCGATCCCGATCATCGTACCGGGCGTGGCACCTCAGATCAACAGCCAGAGCACAAAGACCCAGGTGACAGTTCCGGATGGCGGAACGACAGTAATTGGCGGCGTGTTGTCCGACGACGAACGTGAGAGCGTTGACAGAACGCCGGGACTTTCACGGATACCCATCCTTGGAAACCTTTTCAAGCGTAAGGGAGTTCGACGCGAAACGTCCGAGATCTTGTTCTTCATCACACCGCGGATCTATCGTCCGGAGTTTGCCGGCGGATCGACCGAAAGGCCGAAGATGACCACGATCGTTCAGCCGGTTCCGCTTGGTAATCCGTCATCAAACTCGGATACTCAGGTTCCGACCAATCCGCTTTTACCGGTTGTCCAGGGTGCCCAGCCCTCAGCAACGCCGAAACCGTAAACACTTTGCTCATCTTGCAAAAGATGACTTGTCCGTGAGGATGTTCGTCTTGGGGCCGACTCCTCCGTTTCCTCCTTAAAATAAGAAACCCGTCAGTGTTGCGTACACTGACGGGATTTTTCTTTTGAGATGGACTGGGAACCTTACTCGGCGATATATCCGCTTGCGACGGGAACATCTCCAGCCTGGCCAAACGACGTGACCGTGTAGCTTGGGCCTTGAGTTCCGAGAACAAACCACGTTCCGTTTCGGAATACTGCTATATCAGCTCGGCCGTCGCCGTCGTAATCCGCCGGGATCGGCCGGTCGCCCGCTGCGCCGAACACAGTGGTGTAATATCCCTGGGTAGCACTTATCGTGTACCAGGTCGCATTAGACGGCCGGAAGACAGAAATATCGGTCTTGCCGTCACCGTCATAATCCGCCTGGACAGGAAGATCGCCAGGTGCCCCGAACGAAGTTACGATGTAGTTCGGATTTTTCGAGGTGAGCATGAACCATGTTCCGGTCGCTTGCCGAAACACCGCAATGTCGGTTTTTCCGTCGGCGTCGTAATCGCCCTGAGCCGGCTTATCGGCGGCATCCCCAAATTGCGTCACTCGATATGCACCTGCACTGCCCTGGACATACCAATTGCTATTCGACGGGCGCCACACTGCAAGGTCGTTGCGTCCGTCACCGTCATAGTCGCCGGGAACCGGAACGTCACCAGCCTGGCCGAATGGCGTGACGGTAAAGCTGCCCGTGCTTGTGCGTAAATACCATGTGCCGTTCGAAGGCCTAAAGACGGCAAAGTCCGTCGTTCCGTCGCCGTCGTAATCGCCGGGAGCGGCTTTATCGCCAAGTTCGCCAAACTCAGTTACCTTATAGCTCGGCGGGCTCGTTGTCAGCGTGTACCACGTTCCGTTCGACGGGCGAAAGACCGAAATATCACTGGTCGTGTCGGTATCAAAATTTGCGATCGCGGAGCCTGAAAGCGATGCCTTCGAAGCAAGATAGATGTTGTCCCCGCCGGTGCTGCTGTCACTGTTCGCTCCGTTACCGGCCGCATAAAAGCCGAGCTTTCCGATCCGTTCTGATGGGGCGGTCCAATTGAACGTCCACGACTTCGAACCAAAGACCGTCGGTGTTACGCCGTTGACCGTATGTTCGACATAGCGGCGTTCGTTCCCGTTCACAAAGCCGCTTATCACCTGCAATGGCTGAGGGCTTGCCGCGGGTACATCGATCGTCCCGGCATTCTCGCCATTTCGATTTATCGCGACCATCTGGAACCCATAAATGACTGCATCAGGGTCGGTTACGGTCACAGTTAGTGGAATTGTCTGGCCCGGACGATAGTTAGCCGGCAGTCCGCTTATTGTCACCGCACCCGGCCCGCTATTCGGCAGTGCGGACGAATGACATGCTGTGCATGTGTTCTCCTTTGGACACGACGGACATTCGGGAAGGTACGGAGCAGCGGTAAACGATGGTGAAGGGCCGGACGCGGAGGCACTCGCCTTCTGCGAATTCGACCCGATGTTCGTCAGGCCGAGGGCTCCTATCAGGCCCAGAACGAAAAACGTCGCGCCCTTGATCAATGTAATTTTTGAAACAGAACTGGCCATGGCGGGGACTCCTTGTAATTTGCGGAAATACTAGCTATTTGACGGGGGTAATGGGCACAAAGTCTTCAAAAAAGTGTAAGTAAACAATATTCCGTCGAGGGAATAAATGTCAACAAATTCTCCGGAACCGGCCGAACAGCCCTCTCGCAGGGCCGTTCGGCCTATCGTTCCACATATCTCCAGGTGCACTAAGGAACGTATTTCCTCGGGATCGGGATGTCACCGGCCGCTCCCCATCCGCCCTGGGCCAAGCCCTGAGTCGAACGCACCATGAACCAGGTTCCGTTTCGGAACACCGACGGATCATCTCTTCCGTCGCCATCATAGTCACCCGGTGTAGGCACGTCTCCTGGTTGGCCCCAGGAGAAGACATCTAAATTGAAATTCGTGCTCCGCCGGATATACCAGAATCCGGTTGACGGACGCCAAACCGCGAGATCATCGCGATCGTCGCCATCGTAGTCTGCTGGAACTAGGATATCCGTAGGTTCTCCCCAGTTAGCGGTAGATACGCCGCCGGTGCTGTTCGAAATGATCCACTGGCCGGCACGGAAGACGGCGAGATCCGTCTTGTTGTCGGCGTCGTATTTCCCTGGGACAGCAACGTCGCCTGCTTGTCCCCAGGTGTTGGCGTCGATTCCGCCTGAGCTCTTGATCACGAACCAGGTGTTCGTCGTCGGCCGGAAAACGGCCATGTCGTCTTTTCCGTCGCCGTCATAGTCGCCGACCACGGGCCGGTCGCCCGGGTCGCCCCACGAGACGGTGTTGATGGTGTAGGTGTTACTGTGAATAACGAAGAAATCCGGAGTGGAACCCGCGCTTGGGCGGAACACCGCGAAGTCGGCTCGTCCGTCGCCATCGAAGTCGCCCGGAACCGGTTCGTCACCGTTCTGGCCCCACGTTAGCACCGAGATGCTGCCGAGGCTGCCGGCAACATACCAGTTGCCATCTGTTGGCCTGAAGACTGAGAAGTCGGTCTTTCCATCGCCATCATAGTCGGCACGCGACCGAATCGTCACAGGTGCGAATGAGCACGAGCTCGTTGCACGAACGACGATGTTGTCGACGAACCAACCCGTCACACCCAGGCTTCCATCAGTTCCGAGCCGCCATCTGAGCCGGATGTTCTGGCCGTTGGCAGACGAGGGAAGCTGAGCGGTCGTCGTTATGTAACCCGAAGTGCTGCCGGTCCAACTCTGACGGCCTGCGATCGGGCTGAGTGTGTTGGGGTTTATAGTTCCGTTGTAACCATTTTCAAGGAATGACCCGCCCGCAGCGAGAATATCAGTAAAGCCGCCGCCGTTGATGCTGATCTCGAGAACAGCACCATCGAACCCGGTCTCCAGAGCGAATCTGTTGCGGAACGTAACCGTGGCCGCGGCCGAATTCACTGTGATTTGCGGCGAGGTAAGCTCAGAACTTCCCGTCACCGTTGCATTTGCCGCGAAGGCAGTATTAGGTGCTGAGTCAGCAGACGAGGTCGTCGTGACAAAAGGAATGCCGCCGCTTGCGGTCGCTGTCCACGCCGCCGGGATGTTCGGAACGCCAACGCCATCAAAATTCTCTTGCAATGTAATGCTCTTGAGGCCTATCGGCAATGCCAAATTAAAGGCCTTCGCTCCTAAACTGCTGTCGACGTTCATCGTCAGGTTGCTGAGCGATCCGCATGAAGTGCCTTGCGGAACCGTGTAATTGAACGTCCGCGTCACTGTCGAAGCGTTCGGAATGGTGCCATAAACCGCGTTGCTGGCACCAGGAATGTTAGCGGTCACCGTTGAAGCAGTCTGCCCGAAAAGGTTGGTCAATGGAACGGTGATCACGATCGGCTCGTTCGGTTCAGCGATGCCGTCGTTGTCGCCGCCCGCGTCAGAGAACGTAAACGCGGGAAGCTGCAAAAGATTTGGTTTATCGAATGATTCGGTAACACGCGTCAATCCATCGCCATTCCCTTGGACCTGAATGCTTGCTCCGACGCCCATTCCCCGGATCGCAAATCCGATCCATACGTCAGACGCATCCTGAAGTTGAGTCGAGGTCGTTGCACTGCCAATTGCCGCGGCAATGATCGCGTCGCGGCTTTGTAGAAACGACGGATTGATCGGCGAGATCTTCATCGCGTCCGTAACTAACTGAAGAGCCTTGCGATTACCGACCGACCCTCCGAGACGTTGGACGAATCTTGCCCTCACTTCCCATAGGGCACTGCTCCAAACCTCGCCGGCCGCGTGAACCTGATCGGCGTTTGAGGAGATGTGCGCTCCGAACATGGCCGGGAATGCTCCGTCGGCCAGGTTCATTTTCGTCTGATCTATGTCCGCAAATGTTAGAGGGTTGAATGGACGATTCTGCGGGCCGCCCGTTGCCGACATGATCGCCTTCGGGAAACGGCGGATGCCGTAATAATAATTCGCTGCTCCGACGGCGCCGAATCCGTTTAAAAGCAGATAGCCGCTCAGCGGATAAGTGCCGCCGATCGGATCGGACGGTTCAGAAAGGAGACAATGAGCGTAAAAGTCCGACCAGCCTTCACCCATCGCCCGAGCCATAACTGAATTTAGTCCTTCAGCGTTCGAATGGAGCCTATTCGACGTTCCGTGTGTAGCCTCGTGGATCATTATCTCCGCGTCTGTCGTTCCATCACGGTCAGGCACCGGGGCGTTGAACACGAACATCTGCATTTTGCCTCTTCCGCCATCCGGCGGGGTCGAGAAATTCGCATTATTCGAGGAAGCCGAATCTTGGCCCTCGGCGGAAACGCGGTCGTTGCCGACGCCGCCGCGTCCAAAATTATTCGTTTGAAAGTTTCGTGCCGATTCCGTGAAGCCTAATCGATAAAGCTCATCATGATACCAATTCATGATGTAAAACTGCTGAATGACGGCGCCCCTGCGGGCCGCTTCGGTAGTTGGGTCGTCACCGGGGCCCGGAATGCCGGGCGGCGGATTCCAAGCCGAGCTGAACACGCGGAACGGGTTGCCGGTTGCCGGCGTGCCTGCGTCGATCCCATCCGGAGAAATGAGATCAAGCCCAGATTCGACGTTATTACCGTCGGTTACATTGATCGCGTCGTTGATCCAACCGTTGTTGTTGAAGTTGTACGGAGCCTCATTTCCGATACGGACGACATTCGCTCGCGGCAGCGGCAGGCCTTGTGACCCATCACCCGGATTAAATATCGTGGGAGACGCCGGTGCGGGGCTGTCCGCCACATTTATCATTGCATTCGAGTTCGTGTACACCTCGAACGTGCTCTGCTGGGTCTGGTCCTCGGTCATATTCTTCCGCCAGAGCAATTCACCGGTGGCAGCATCGACGATCACGTTGTATGCCCGCAACGGCTGCCAGATCAGCACCCTCCACGCCGGAACAGCAATTCCGGGCTCGATCGGAAAGTAGATCTTTTCGGCGGTCGGTGACCAGTCGCCTGTACCGAATGCGGTCTTTAGGTCGCTGGTCCTGCTAGCGTCGACCGACCGGTCGGAAACCGGAAGATCGTACTTGATGTGTTGTGAAGCAGCCGCTAACGCATCAGAAGGATCTCGAAAATCGGTTGACAGCCCGCTATAATCCAAGCCTGGAGCAAAGTTGTTTATGACCCGCATCAGCTCGCCTTTTTTCGTGTATGCGGCCTTAATGGTCCCTCGGAAAACGGGAATTCCATTGATCTCCTGGTTGTATTCGACGAAGCTGAGATTTTGATCCGGATTTTTATAATCGGAGAACAGTTTCAGATCGCTGATCTGGCCGTCCGTGGCCCCGATGAGGCCTTTATTTTCACGGAGAAAGGTTATCAGTGCGCGCGACTTCTTTTCGGCCGTAGGCCTCGACAAGTACGCTTCGCCCATAGCGACATCGGGTGCAATGACCTCAGGCGTCCGAATTTCAGGGCTATAATCTATTTTCAGTGTAGGAACTTTCGATATTAGGGCCGTCTCACCGCGGACCAACTCATCACGCTGGTCAGCAACATCCGACGCACTTCGGTTCAATGTGTTTCGGAACTGTGCAAGTTTTTCGAACGCCGTTTTGTCGGTTCTTACGTCGTAGTTTGGCAGGTCGTCTTCATGGCTTTTTCCGGCTTCAAAAAGCCCGTTTCCGCTCTTCTGATCGGCCTTTACGCCGAATACAAAGGGCGAGGCAATGATCGCCGTTATAATACTCAAAATGCCCAAACTGAGAAGCACATTTCGCCGATTTGTGGTTATCGTCCCTCGATCCATTTACGTTCACTCCTTGCACAGGCCGCCGCAATAGATGCGGCAAGCTCACTAATATGACTATACAGTCGCAATTGCGTGCTATTCCCAGCCAGACTGAGCCGGTTTCATAGGCTTTACTTCGACAAGCAGCACGCTTTAGATTTAAGATTTAACTAGATTTGAATTGCTGGTTACAAAAAGGATAGCCCCAAGCTGCCTCGGTGAAGTCCTGTACTTCCTTGCATCTTCTAAAAGTCTTCCGCAATCTTTTTTTGTATCAAAATAAGAGCTTCAAGTCAATATTTTCGCGGTTTACCGATGCAGCAGGACTATCTGGAAAAAGTGTTTGGCGAAGGCGGCTTGATAGCTCGTTTTCACGACAAGTATGAGTACCGCAGCGGCCAGATCGCGATGGCCGAGAGCGTCGCTAAAGCCTTTACAGACAATCGCCACCTCATCGTCGAGGCCGGCACAGGGACAGGCAAGACCCTCGCCTATCTCATCCCGGCGATCGCGGCAGCGTTAGAGAAAAAAAGGCGAATAATTATCTCGACCGGGACCAAGAATCTGCAGGAACAGTTGATGGAGAAAGACATTCCGTTTCTGCAAAAGGTCTTGCCGACTAAATTCACCGCTGCCTACATGAAGGGCCGATCGAATTACGCCTGCCTGTACCGCATTCACAAAGCCGATCATCAGCCGATCCTCGACGGCCTGGACCAAATGGGCCATTTCCAGCGAATATCTGAATGGAGCCGGGAATCGAAGACAGGTGACCGCCGCGAGCTCGACGATCTGCCCGAGGATCTTTCATTCTGGAGCCGCATAAACGCCAAGGGTGAGACTTGCATCGGCCAGAAATGCCCGGATTACGAGCCGTGTTTTATAACCCGAATGCGTGCCACTGCCGAATCGGCCGACATAATCGTTGTAAACCACCACCTGTTTTTCGCTGATCTAAACGTCCGAGGCAACCAGTTTGGCAAGGTCATTCCGGATTACGGTGCGGTGATCTTTGACGAGGCCCATCTGATCGAGGATATCGCAGCGGACTATTTCGGATTTCAGGTCTCTAACTTCCAGATCGATGAGCTTGCCCGAGACACCGCGACGCTGCCGATCTCTGATGCGATCGCGACTCGCGATTTTGATAAGACCGCATCGAAGATCCTCGGCCTCTCCGAACAATTTTGGATCCGGTTCACACAGGCGCGGTTTGAAGGGCGGTTTCCGCTTGCGGCAGATGCTTTCACCTACCGCTCGTCAAGCGGCGAATCACAGGCGACGCCGCTCGGCGAGGCGTATTACGTTCTTGACTCAACACTTCAGCGGCTTGAGGCAAGCCTTGCCGTATTTGCCGAGACAATTCCCGAAGCCGACAGCCTCTTGCGCCGTACACGACAGACCAGGTTCGACCTTGATTTCGTCGTGACTCAGGCCGAGCGAAACTATGTCTATTGGCTTGAGAAGCGTGGAAAGGGAATTTTTTTGAGAGCTTCGCCAGTGGACGTTTCCGAGCTTTTAAGGGAAAAATTGTTCAACAAGGTCGAGACCTGCGTCCTGACTTCGGCCACGCTCTCAAGCAACGGTAAGTTCGATTTCATCCGCGACCGGCTGGGACTAGACACTTCCAAGACCAGCGGATTCGAGGCACCGTCAGCGTTCGAATATGAGAAGCAGGCGATACTTTATCTGCCCCGCGCAATGCCCGATCCGCGTTCGGCGGAATTCACACAACTTGCGGCCGGCGAGATCGTAAAGATCCTCCAAGCGACCCAAGGGCGGGCATTCGTGCTTTTTACCAGCAACCTTTCGATGAACGCTCTGTACGAACTCGTCTCATCGCGGATCTCTTACCCGTGTTTAGTCCAGGGTTCGATGTCAAAAACGGGCCTTCTCGACCGCTTTCGCGAAACACCGAACGCGGTGCTGTTTGCCACCCAAAGCTTCTGGCAGGGCGTCGATGTCCAGGGCGAACAGCTCTCTTGCGTGATCATCGACAAACTGCCGTTCGCCGTCCCAACCGATCCCGTAGTCGCCGCCCGTTCGCGCTTCATCGACGACAACGGCGGCAACGCCTTCTTCGATTTCAGCGTCCCGCAAGCGATTATCTCCCTAAAACAGGGAATCGGCCGCCTCATCCGAAGCTCCACCGACCGCGGCGTCATCGCCGTCCTCGACCCTCGCCTCAGAACAAAACGCTACGGCAAAGACTTCCTCCAAAGCCTCCCAAGAATGCGAATCACAAGTGAAATTGCCGATGTAGAGAGGATGATTGGAAGCAAGTAGGTGCTCACGGCCATAATGCCGCTAGGCTGAATTGAAAAAGGCCGCCAGTAACGGCAGCCTTATAAACTGAAAGACAGAAGATCCTATTGACCCGGCACAAAATCAACGTCAAACGCGTCTTCACCGGGTGCTATAGTCTTCGGTGCGTACGTGAACCGTTTGGACGCGACGGTCAGAAGATAGGTCTCGTTCGCCGTGACATCGCTGAAGCGATAGTAGCCGAATCCATTCGTCAAGGCATATCGCGGGATCCCATCGCCCCCGATCAAAGCCAGCCTGGCCTTGGCAACACCGCGCCCTGATCCGTCCAAAACTCGGCCGCCGACCAATACATCCGCCGCGGTCGTTCCGCCGATCGCGATCAGTCCCGGAGTAGCTACGGCCGGTACGGCAAATTCCTGTACCTGAACTTCACTGAATGTCACGGGGGTTGAGGATCCAAGGGTTCCCTGTGCAGTGAAGTTCACTTTGAAAAGATTACTTGGCGGGCCGTCGCCGTCGTTGGCCAGCGGCATTGTGCTAGTCCACACCATCTCAACCAGGCCGTCCACGGTGCCGTTGCACGTAATGATCCCGCCGCTGCTGATGGTCCCGGCGGTCGAGCAGCCATTGAACTGCAGGATGCTCGGCGTGTAATGGATATCCATCTGATAGCTGATGATGCCGAATCCGTTTACATTAGATATACGGAAGACCGCATCAAACGTCGCGTTCTCCGGGTGATTAGCGATCGGGGCGAAAATGGTCACCCCGCCGGCTCCTGCGACTGCGTCGGCGGTTATGTCCCCATCCGTGTTTATCGAGATTCCCGGATTGCCAGATTTCGACTGGCCGAAGCCGACTGTTGCAGCCGTCAGGAACACCAGTAATAAAAAACATCTTGAAAATACAACAGTCATAATTCTCCCCTTTTTTCTGTTTGTGGAGTTGCCGGAGGCGTTAATTTGCCTCCGGCAACTCCAGCTTTTTCATGAGTCGGCCATCCGACTCCTACTGCCTTGCGATCATGTCGACTCTCGTCAACTTCTCGACCACGCTGATCTGTTTTGGCTCAAACCGCGGGCGTTTTGCCTCTTCCATGATCAGATAGGTCTCACCGATGGTCAGACCGCCGAACTCGAAGTTGCCGTCAGCATCTGCAACAACACTTCTCATTTGGCCAGTGCTGCTCTTGATCGCAACTCTTGAACCGCCGATCGGCTCGCCGGTCGGTGAAAGCAAGCGGCCACGGATCGAGGCACCCTTTGATCTCTCGATGGTGACACCGCCGTCCCTGACCAACACATCGACCTCGCCCTCGTTAAGCATAAAGCCCTTAACGGTGAGCGATGACTTTGTCCCAACACGTCCGATAGCCGAGAACCTCAGATTGACAAGTTCGCCTGCACCTTCGATCGGGTGAACGCCGTAAACGACCACCTTCAGCAGGCCTTTTTCAGGCGAGTTCGAGGTGACGGTCA
>JANNNS010000233.1:0-7553 GCA_031398645.1 Acidobacteriota bacterium | reverse complement strand
CGAAGTGCCCGGCAGCGAGCGAAACAGGTCGCCGATCGTATTCACATTTCTGCGTTCGATCTCTTCCCGGTCGAGAACGCTGACCGGAACGGCCGTGTCCGCGGTCGCAACTTCGGTCCGCGTTGCGGTAACGGTAACCTGCTCGGAAATACCGGCGGGATTTAGTTTCACGATGAGAGATGTGTCCGTCGCAGTGTTGAACTGCACCACAGTTCGTCCAAAACCGTCTGCATCGGCGATCAGCTCGAATTGCGAGCGATCCACGTCAGCGTCGAAAGCAAAACGGCCTTCGCCGTCCGTCACGGTCTTTCGCTCTGAACCGTTGAGTTTATTCCTTAAAGTGACTGTCGCACCTGCGACGGGTGAATTTGCGGAATCCGAAACCGTTCCATTTATTGGATTTTTTTGGGCAAAAACGGAGAGTGAAAATATAAAGACGGTGAGAAAGGCCAGAAACTGGCGTTTGCCGGTCATACAAAAATGCTCCTTAACTTGCAGTTTTCGACCGGTAAACCTAAACTTCTGTTGGTTCGCCGGCTAGATCGTTGTCGAACTTATCCGAGGTCGAGCGTCTATGATTTCCAGTCCTGGCCGCTCGGCCTTGTTCAATTTATTAAACTTCCCTACTTGTTCAATATTCTCCTACACTGAACGTATCGTATGTACGCTTGAACACCGATTTGGGTTCATCCATATCGCTTTCCGCTAGTTATTAGCGGTTTTGATAAAAGCGTCGTCCGATGCGAAGCATTTGCGAAAGCTATCAAACGTCTCACGAGCCGCTTCGACGGTTTCGTCCTCGCTTCCCTCGTTCCGTTCGGCAAAGGCCGTGATCGCCGCTCCGAACGCCTTCCACATCGGCCCTACTTCTTTGCCATAGCTGTTAAAGAACGCACCGCCTGCTTCGGGTGTCAGCCCGAGGTGTTCCTTCAGATGGCGGGTGATGACCTGCCCGCCCAGCGTGGCACCTTCCATCACATAGATCGAACCGAACGCCTTGGCCGTCGTGCTCAGATCAGGAACGTCCGTCCACGCCGGAGCACTCTTAGCCTCTTCCAGCACGCCGATGTGTTCGAGGTCGCTTTCCAGCTTTGGCAGCTTGCGTCTCGGTTCGACGTCAAATCCCTCTGCCTTGAGTTCGTCCACCGGCAGCAGCGGTTCGACGGCGGCGTAGAAGCGGTAAAACTTCAACAGCAGCGTCCGGTAATTCTCGATAGTAAAGGCGTGGTCCATGACATCGACCACATTCTCCAACGCCTCGTGCTGATCACGCGTTGCTTCCTTCAATTTTGCAAGTATCATTTTGTTCCTTTAGATCGTCTTTCTGCAAATGAAAGTCGATTTCAATAAGATATATAGCCATGCATCTACTTGTCAAGGCGATGCAGGTTCTTTCACGTTCACCGACTGTTCATCCGCTCCGAGTCTAACGCCGTTCGATGGCAAAATCGACCCGACAACTCACTTAGGTGAACGTGGTGCGGGCGGTATTGGGTGACCACAAGCTTTACGAGCGATTATTTGCAGTCCCGGAGGGCACTAGACCAACTTTTGGGAACATTTCCGGTTTAGCGGCGTGGAAAGATATGTGACGGTGCAATATATGCGTTGTCGCCGGCCATGCAAGCCGTTGGGCAATAATGGTTTGCACGGTTAGAAGCAGCTTGGGGCTGCTTGCAGAGAAGTTGGACAAATATATGGCTTAATAACCCGAAGCGGCGGGTCGGCAATTCCCGACGTTTTCCGTCCATCTTCGATCCTCCTAAAAAGGCTCCGTCTAGTCCGCGGAGCCTTTTCTCCGTTCAGCAGGCAATAAAACGCCTACCGAGGTACGCCAACAAAGTCGATATCAAACGCATCCTCGCCGAGAGAAACTATTCTGGCCGGCGTATCAAAAACAAACCGCTTCCCGCTAACGCTTACGAGATACACCTCGCCCGCACGCAGGCCGTCGATCGAAAAATATCCGAACGCATTGGTTACCAGCGACCGCGGCGACGGGAGCGAGCCGCCCGAGACAACAATGCGAACGTTGCGGATGCCGCGTCCGTCCAGCGTAACAACACGCCCGCTGATCAATGCCTCGGCGGCGGTAGTGGCAGTCTGCACTTCATCGGCACCGATGTCCGGAGCCCCGTTGAACGGCCGCGTTTGCCCGTCAAAATCGACCGTCACGCCCGACGCTCCGGCCGCATTGATCGCCGGGTTATTCCCGATCGTCCGCAAATGCAAGTCACTCGCGGATGCGAAGATATTCCCAACATTGAACGGCCCGACGTTCGCGACGCTTGCGATCGAGCTAGCGTCTTGTGCCGGCGGACTTGCCTTCCAAGCCGCAAAATCGACCGCTGCGCCGCCAAAGTCGAAAAAGTTGCTCGGTGTAGTTCCGGTGCCGACAAAAAGATTAGAGTCTGACGACCATGATCCGGCTCGTGATGATTGATCGCCGACGGCAAAGCTATTTCCACCGGTGCGGCTGTTGAATAGAATGTTATCTGTCAGGAGTGTTGAGCTGGTTGAACCGATGCCGCGGAGAAACGCATGGCTGTCGGCACCGGACGAAGTTCCGCCGACGTGGATCGAATTATGTACAAAGCTGCCGCTGCCCTGAAGCCGTGCGTCCTGAATCCCGAAAATGACCGCCGATGTGGCACTGGCCGGAGCGATCGACAACATATTATTAGACGCGTGCACGGTTGCTGCGGCATTGTCGCCGACCAGATGAATGCCCTGCAGCACACCGCCGCCCGCGCCTGAATGTTCGATCTCGAACACGCGATTGCGCGAGATGGTGGTGGTACCGGCCGCGTCCTGCATATTTATCCCGACAAAGCCGGACGTCACCGTGTGATCGCGGATGATGTTCAGCTCGACCGAGTTCGTGCCGCTGCTTGCGAGCAGGCTTATGGCAGACACGGTCACGCGCGGGCTGGCTTGAAATATCGTATTTCCGTTGATGGACGTATCCTCAGCAAAGCCCGTTACGATCGCCGAGGTGGTGTAATCGAACAGCAGGTTATTGGATATCGTCGTGCCGGTATTTCGGGCAAGCCCGTCGAGGCCCGCAACGCGGATGAGGTTTGCCGGGACGCCCGCCGCATCCGAGCGGTCGCGGACGCGGTTGTCGGTGATTGAATTATTATCGTTGCCGGAGCCCAACGCCGCACCGTCGCCGATCACGATGACGCCCGAGTTCACATCGGCGTTGCCGCCCTCGACCGAGCAGCTCCGTATCGCATTACCCGACGCGTCGTTCTCCAGCCGGAACACCGGGCCGGTTCCCGTATTACGCACGCTTATGCCGTACGGCCCGAGGGCGAGCCCGCTAAAGGTAATGCGGTCAGCACCGTTCAGCCTGATCAGGCCAAGCGCACTGCTGCCCTCGATCGACCGTGCCGCACCCGAGGCACGGACGAACACCGTATAGCCGCCCGAGCCGGTCTCGGTCAATTGGTTCAGGGCGTGTGTTCCAGTCTCGCCGCTCAGGTCGGACGTCAGGTTGACGATCACGTCGCCGCTCACCGTTCCGGAGTTCATCTGTTCAAACAGCCCGCCCGCATTCGTCAGCGAAGTGATCGACTCACCCGTACCGACATTCACCGCCCCATTAAACACCGGCCCGCTAACGGTTACGTTCACCAGACCGACGTCCGTCAGAGCACCATCCGACACTGTGTATTCAAAGCTCGCGGCACCTGTGAATCCGGCCGTCGGCGTAAACGTCACAACTCCCGCGCTCAGCCCGACCGTCCCGTTAACCGCATTCCCAACCGCCGTCACCGTCAACGACTGCATCTCCGGATCAGAATCATTCGACGTCAGCACCGACCCATTCACCACCAGCGGCACGTTCAAGGTCGTATTCTGATTATCATCAACCGCAACCGGAGGCAGGTTTGCTGCGGGTTGGCATGTGATATTGATGTCGTCAATGCCCACCAATTCGTCGTTTCCAACGGCATTGGTTGTCATAATCCTTAGATGTGCCTGCGGTTGGCCCTGCAATGTAGTGGGGAGATCAACCGATACAGGTGTCACCAAAGTCGCGAGACTGGGCCCCGTCGTTGCGTCCGCGACGTAGCCCGCCGCGACATTAGTGTAGTTTCCAGCGTTGCCAACCCTATAGTGCAACGCCATGGGCTGCACCGCGTTATCTGCAGATCCGTCCAGATCGCGCAGATTGTACGACATGCGCAAGGTGTTTGCCGGCGAGGAACATCCATTTGTGTTCAAACGGATATCGAGATTTGGAAAGTCAGCACTGCCGGATCCTTGAAGGGCCACCACAAAATTCGTGACCGTGCCGCGATCAAATTCTGTGACGCCGCCCGTCGAATAGAGAGACGGATTATTCTGGTTGGGATTAAGATCGATCGTCGTTGAAGGGATTAGCTGCAGTTGTGGATCGCCGCCCGCATTGTCAGTCACATTGTCGCTATATCCGTTGATCGATGGTACGCCGGACCAATCATCCGCGGCGTTGAGCAGCGAGATATTTGACCAGTTCTGCTGAAACGGCGTCCCCGGCGATATAGCAAAATACGTATTGTCGGCCACCACATATCTACTACCGGTAAACAGTGCGACAAATAACAAAATGAACGCGGAAATAGCGGAGATCTTCTTCATAATCGGACGGAAGTGACAGGTAAACCCAGCTTTTGTGAAATTTTTCAAATGATACTGACTCGGCTTCCCGCCTGTCAATATCATCGTTCCAGCGTCACGAGGCCGCAATAAAATTTGGTTGATTCAGAACTGTAACGCTTATGTTCGCCGCAAACTGTATAAATACTACCTTCTTGGCACATTTCCATTTCTCGCCCCGAACCTGGAGAGATGGACTATCGGAAAATCAGTGGGGGCTAGTTCTCACTTTGAAATAGCTCGCTCTCCGCTTAAACTTCCTACTTCTGTATGAGCGAAGAGCGGGCGAGCAATATAAATCCGGTGTATCTGGTCGTTTTTGCTGTGCTGTTGTGGAGCACGGGCGGGCTGTTTATTAAATCGACGACGATAGATGCGTATCAGGTGACGTTTTTTCGGTCGCTGTTCGCGGCGGTGACGGTGCTGGTGCTGACGCGGAAGAACGGGCTGAAGATAAATGGGTTCGGCATACTGACGTCGGTGATCTATGCCCTGCTGTTGTTCCTGTTTGTGTGGGCGACGAAGAAAACCACCGCCGCGAACGCCATCTTTCTGCAATATACGGCACCGATCTACATACTGGTGCTCGCCCCGTTCGTCATCGGCGAAAAATTCCACTGGCGCGACCTGATAACCGTCGGCGTGGTGCTTGCCGGAATGAGCCTGTTCTTTGTCGGGCAGCTCCGGTTGGAGGATTACCAGGGCAACGCGGCCGCCCTGCTGTCAGGGATCTTCCTCGGGCTGTACATAATGCTGCTCCGGCACCCGCGGGCGGATGGCTTTAACCCCGCGATCGCCGTTATCTACGGCAATTTCCTGCTCGCACTGCTGACCGCTCCGTCCGGCATTGCCGCGCTGCCAAACATGACCCCGATGGACTGGTTCGCCGTCACCTTTCTCGGCATCTTCCAGATCGGCATCTCCTACATCCTCTTCATCAAAGGCGTCCGTGGAGGCACGCGGCCATTAGACGCCAGCCTCATCGGCTTTATCGAACCGCTGCTCAATCCCGTCTGGGTGTTCATCTTCGTCGGCGAACGCCCGTCCCAATGGGCCATCCTCGGCGGTGCAATTATCATCACCGCCATCGCCGTCCACACCATCCGGCAATATAGCGGAAGAGCACGTGAAGACACCGGCAACGGGCCATGAGAGTGTCGGACCGCAAGATGTGCCGCGACCGCTCCAAGATCTTCGTCTACTCGGATTAGGTTGGCAGCTAAAGTCGTACATTGATCTTAGGTCCAGCGGACCGGTCTGTTTGTAGACTCATGTTCCTCCTTTTTTATCCAGCTCCGTAGGAGCGGCCTTCGTGGAGAAGATAACGAAGGCGGAGATACAATAAAATTATGGCGAACACCTATTCCCAGATCTATATCCAGATCGTATTTGCGGTCGAAGGCCGAATGAACCTGGTCAAAAAGGAGAATCGAGAGGAACTTCACAAATACATTGCCGGAATTATTGAGAAACGTGGCGCAAAACTTCTGGCTATTTTCTGCATGCCCGACCACATCCACATTTTCGTCGGCATTAAGCCATCTTTGTTGATATCCGATCTTGTCCGAGACATAAAAGCCGGTTCATCAAACTTCATAAACAAACGAGGATGGGTTCGCGGCCACTTCAACTGGCAGGAAGGATTCGGGGCGTTTTCATATTCGAGAAGTCATATTGGCGAAGTATGTAGGTACATTTTGAATCAAGAAGCCCATCATTCAACCAGATCCTTCAAGCAGGAGTATGTAGGTCTCCTTAAGAAGTTCGAGGTCGAATACGAGGAGAAGTATCTCTTTGACTTTAATGAATAGGACGCTCCTACGGAGCTCGAAGGCGTTTCTCACGGATGTTCTACAAACAGGCTGGCCCGCCGGGCCTCGAAAGCGAGCCGCTGCTGGCTAAGACATCTTCTTGGCTATAAACTGTTGACAATACAGGAGCTTAACGGAAATTGGTATGACCAATTATTTTGTCTCACGCGTTCACTTTCGGGCTTATCCTGTGATAAAATCCGCAAATACTATGTATAAGCGGCCTCTCGTGGCCGGCAATTTTTAAACATCAAACTGATCGAACTACTTTAGAGACTTTATTCAAAAGAATATGGCTAACTACACCATTCCCGAGATCAAAAACGAAGAACTTAAACGCTGGGTCACCGATATGGCCGAGTTGTGCGAACCAAGTGCCGTCTATCTATGCGACGGTTCGAAGGAAGAATACGACCGGCTCTGCCAGGAGATGGTCGACGCAGGAACGTTTATTAAACTGAACGAGGAAAAGCGGCCGAACAGTTTCCTGGCACGCTCGCACCCGTCGGACGTTGCACGCGTCGAGGACCGAACGTACATCTGCTCCCTCTCAAAAGGCGACGCCGGGCCGACCAACAACTGGATGGCACCGAAAGATATGAAAGCCCTGTTGACGCCCAAAATGCGGGGCTCGATGCGGGGACGCACGATGTACGTGATCCCGTTCTGCATGGGCCCGATCGGTTCGCCGATATCGCAGTTTGGTGTGCAGCTTTCAGATTCGCCCTACGTCGTCGTTAATATGAACATCATGACGCGTATGGGCAACAAGGCGTTGGATGCCTTGGGCGACGGCGAGTTCGTGCATTGTCTGCACTCGGTCGGTATGCCGCTCGCGGATGGCCAGGCTGACGTGCCTTGGCCGTGTTCGCCGGACCCGAAGGATAAATATATCGTCCATTTTCCGGAAGAGCGGTCGATCATTTCGTACGGTTCGGGCTACGGCGGCAATGCGTTGCTTGGCAAGAAGTGTCTGGCGTTGCGTATCGCTTCCACGCTCGGACGCGAACAGGGCTGGCTGGCTGAACATATGCTCATCGTCGGTGTGAAGTCGCCTGACGGCAGAAAAGATTACGTGTGTGCGGCCTTCCCGTC